>JBDHQY010000444.1:0-2859 GCA_039807315.1 Steroidobacter sp.
CGACCACCCGGTCGCGGTGGTCGTCGAGCCGGATCTGGTCGAACTGCACGTCGTAGCCGGTGAAGTGCACCACCTTGGTGGCCACCGGCACCCACTCGGCCATGCCGATGGTGGGCAGGTAGCGGCCGATGAACTGCGCGCTGCGGCTGACATGGCTCAGGGTGAATTCGGCGCCGTTGCGATGCGTCTGATCGTCGGTCTGGCGGATGTAGCCGGCGTCGTGAAACAGGGCGATGACTACGCCGAGAATGGCGCGCTCGGGTCCCAGCTTCTCTTCGGCGCCGTGGGTGCGATCGTGACTGACGATCAGCCGCGCCACCGCGAGGGTGCCGTCGAGCGAGTGCTGCAAATCGTGATAGACCGTGTCGCAGCCGTAGTAGCCGGGGAACTGGCCGTTGAACAGCCTTTCGAAATCCCGGAACGCGCTGTCGATGCGATCGAAGGGGTAGTGCGGCCAGGCCTGGCGGTACAGCTCGCCGACGGCGCGGCGCACGGCATCGGCCGAGCTGACCTGCACCGTGTTCGTGACGTCGAAATCGCTGCGCCGGTATTGCATGGAAGTGTCGGTCGCGTCGCGCGTCGACGCGAAAGATCGAGCGAGTCTAGCCGCTTGCGGCCGTTTGTCCATGTCGGAAAAGTTGCCAGAATTCCGCGCGGCAATCGCGGGAAAGCCAGGTTTTTCCCGTGAATTCCGCTACTCGCGAGCGGTACGCCTGCAGTGTGACGAGCGTCACAGAACACAACATCGAGGAGCTGCCGAACCTCGGCGGCCGTCGGCACAAGCCGGCTGCCGCATGACGCTGCGATCGAAGCCGCGCAGGTTTCTGGGCATTCCGCCACGATCTTGCGATGGAGTTCGCGACGAACACCCGCGGCTCCGCCATTGGCGCCGTGCGCTCACTTTGCGACGAACGTGGGATCGGACAGCTTCATTTCGGTGATCGGACCGTACTTGCGCAGGCCGTCGCGGATGGCGGCTGCCTTGCCGATGACGACCAGGATCAGATCGTCGCGGCCGGGAAACCGTTCGCGGATCACCCGGCGCGCGTCCTCGCTCGATACCTTGCCGAGCGCAGCGCCATAGCCCTCGATGTAACTGCGATCCAGGCCGTAGAACGCAAGGTCCGTGAGCGCGCGCGCCCATTCGTCCGCCGTTTCCAGCGCCAGCGGGAACTGGCCCTGCACGTAGGTCTTGGCGGACTCCAGCGCCGTCGCTTCGAGCGGCTCGTCATGCAGCCGCTCCAGGACGGACAGTGCCAGATCGATCGCCTGTTGCGTGGTGTCGGTCTGCGTATAGGAGCTCATCTGCCAGGCGCCGGGCTGGGTCGGGCGCTCGAAGCGCGAGCGCGCGCCGTATGACAAGCCGCTGCGGATACGCAGCTCGGTGTTGAGCATGGAGGTGAAGCTGCCGCCGAACAGCGTGTTCACTACATCCAGGGGAGCACGTTCCGCAGACGTGCGCGCGACACCCACATTGCCCGCCCAGAAATAGGATTGCACCGAGTCGGGAGCGTCGATCAGCACCACGCGACGGCCGGTCTGTCGTACCGGCGCGGGCGCGACCGGCAACGCTGCGGTCGCCTTGCGCCAGCCGTTGAATGCCCGAGTCAGCGCGCGCTTGATCGAAGCCGTCTGGAAATCGCCGGTGACGGCAAGAATCAGCCGGTCGGCGCCGTACTGTTCGTCGTAGTGACGCTTGATGTCGGCGTAAGCGATGCCGGCCAGCCCGCTCTCGCTGCCGATCACGGAGCGGCCGTAAGGGTGGTCGCCGAACAGCGCCGCCTTGCCATAGATCGCGGTCAGCGATTCCAGGTCCGAATCCTTGGCGGCGCGGATGAGCTCGATTTGGCGCGCCCGCAGCGATTCGAACTGTGTCTGGTCGAGCCGCGGGCGCTGCAGCATGTCGGCCAGCAGTTCGATCATGAGCGCCTGGTCGCGCGCCAGGAACGAACCCTGGATCACGGTGCTTTCCGTGCCCGAGTCGGTCGAGATCGTGGCGCCGACCGCGGCCAGGGCATCGGCAAAGGCGAATGCATCGCGCGCCCCGGCACCTTTCTCGAGCAATTGAACCAGGAGCTGGCTCATCCCCGACTGCTGCGCCGGATCGGTGAGTGCTCCGCCGCGCACGACGGCATTGAACGCGATCAGCGGTACGTCATGCCGCTCCATGAGCAGCAGCACTGCGCCGTTGTCCAGTTGCACGCGCTCGAACGGAGGAACGCGCACATCCATATCGCCGCCTTTCGCAGCGTTGTCGAATGCGGCAGCGCGCAGGTTCGATTCGCTGGTCCGGTCCGACACCCGCGCGGGCAATGGCGTGTTGAAATCCATGACGTCGGCTTTCGCCGGTGCCGCCGACTGGATCGCGAGGAGTGCGATGAACAGCGCAAGCGCATGCGCGAGCGTATTCCGGCTGGGCTTTCGTTTCATGCTCACTCCTGGCTCGCTGCGGCGGCGGTCAGCACGCCGACGGTACGGTTCGACGGTCGCAGCAGCTCGACTGCCAGTTTGTTCACGTCTTCGACCGTAACCTGCTCGTAGGCGCGCGGCGCGTCGAAGAGCTTGCGGTAGCCGCCCTTCAGCACCACGTTGCGCAGATACTCACCGCAGGTGATGAAGCCGATGCTGCGCATCTGTCGCTGAATCGCCCACTCCGAGCGCGCGAGCCGCCAGCCGCCACGGCGCGCAAAAGCGCCAGTGCCGACCCGATACTTGACGAGCGGCTCAGCAATATTGTCGACCCTCGCCCCGCCAGCGATGAGCGCCACCCAGAGCGGGTAGTCGTCCATCTTGTAGAGCTGCGGGTAGCCGCCAGCCGCCTCAACGATCGCCTTGCGATACATCATCGTCGGGTGGTTG
>JBDHQY010000445.1:0-2849 GCA_039807315.1 Steroidobacter sp.
AGGGCGGCTATGAAATGGACGAGCATTTCCGTACGACGCCGTTCGAGAACAACCTGCCGGTACTGATGGGCCTGATCGGGGTCTGGAATCGCAATTTCCTGAACCTGGACTCGCTGGCGGTGCTGCCGTACGACCAGCGCCTGCATCGCTTCCCCGCCTACTTGCAGCAGCTGGAGATGGAATCGAATGGCAAGTCGGTCACGCTCGAGGGCCACCCGGTCGAGTACGACACGGGGGCGGTGTTGTGGGGCGAGCCTGGCTCGAACGCGCAGCATTCCTTCTTTCAGTTGCTGCACCAGGGAACCGCCCGGGTGGCGTTGGATTTCCTGGCTCCGGTCAATGGTTCCAGTCCCTATCAGCAACAGCAGAATCTGGCGCTGGCGAACTGCTTCGCCCAGGCGCAGGCGTTCGCTTTCGGCCAAACGGAACAGCAGATCCGGACCGATCTGTCCGCCAAAGGCATGGCGGCGGCGGAAATCGAACGACTGATCCCCCACAAGCTCCATCCCGGCAATCGCCCGAGCACGCTGATTCTCTTCCCTCGGCTGGGTCCCAAGACCCTCGGCCGTCTCATCGCCCTGTACGAGCACAAGGTATTCACGCAGAGCGTGATCTGGGGCATCAACGCCTTCGACCAGTGGGGAGTGGAGCTGGGGAAGAAGCTGGCGGAGTCGGTGGCGCCGGCGGTGGAGGATCCGGCGGGCGCGCAGGCCGAGCCGTCATTACGTGGACTGCTTGGGCATGTCGCCAGGTGGCGGGCTTGAATCGAGCCGTTACGTAACTCATTGGCCACTCGACGCAAGAGTGTGATTTTTCGTACCTGAGATTGTGTGCCGCCAGAGCAGACTGCTCCTTAATCCGGGTCGATCTGTTCCGCCAGGCTAGCGCTGTAAGCGATGGCGGAGGGAGGCCGGAATCCTATACGTCGGTGACCTGGCGGACACCTGTGTTTTTCTGATGGGGCATTACGAGAATGAGCAGCCTATCGATATGGGCTGGGCTCGGGAGTGACTGCTATGCATGGCGGTCTCTGCAGGCTAGAGGCGAAAGCCGCGAGATGTAAGACCCATGTCGGGGGCAACTGACAGAACCTGAACAAAATCATCTGCTTTCCAGTCGCGCTGGCAGAAACGTCTGTGTAAACTTGCCATCCTCGTCGCAGGGACTACCTGAACAAGCGACTCCTGATGCTCAGAGCGAAATTTTCCGGCCTGCTCGTTTGGGTGGCCATGCTGGTGCTGTGTCCGTTTTCGGGCAGCGAGTTCATTTCGGTTGTGCAGGCACAGACGCCGAGTGCCGAGCAGGTTGAGATGTTCAGAAATCTCACGCCCGAACAGCAGCGCGCTGTCATGGAGTCGATGGGGGTCGGCGGCACCGGAGCAACGAGTGGCCGTGTCCGCTCGGACCGTCAGGTCAATTTCCCTCAGACTGTGGCGCCACGCCGAACGGCGGACGATGGCGAGCGCGAAATCGGCGATCAAGGCATTGCGCGAGAGCCACGGCTGAAGGGTGACGACACAGTCCTGCTGTCGCTTGAGTTGCGAGAATTCGAGCGCTCGAGCGAGGAAGAGCGCAAGGAGAGGGAATTTCGCGCGAACCAGCAATTGAACTCCGAAGCTACTCGGCAGCCTGCCATTCCAGGTCAGCTGCAAGCCCCTCAGCAACAGGCCACGCAAGCGGCGACGGGGCAGAAAAAAATTCTGCGTACCGATGACGAAGTCAAGCGACTGGAGGGCTTGCGCGATCGAATCACGCGGCGCAATCCGTACAAGCTCGACAAGTGGGGCATTCTCAATGTTCAGGAGCTAGGGCCTATCCCTCTGTCAGGCCTCACCGTGGAAGAAGCGAGGCAACGATTGTCGGCGGAGCCGATGTTGAAGGACTTCCACGTTGATGTGGTGCGTTTGCCGCTGCGGGCCATCGGCATCGACTCGCTGAAGCCGTTCGGCTACGACTTGTTTGCGGGCATGACCTCTACATTTGCGCCCGCGACGGATGTTCCGGTGCCCGCCGAATACGTCGTCGGCCCGGGCGATACGCTGGAAGTGCAGCTGATCGGTAATACGAAAGGGCGCTATTCGTTAGTCGTCGGCCGGGACGGCCGCATCAATTTCCCCGAGCTCGGACCGATTGCCGTGAGCGGTCGCCGCTTCGACGACATCCGCACCATGATCGAAGACCGTGTGCGCGAGCAAATGATCGGCACGCAGGCCACCGTGGGGATCGGCGAGCTGCGTTCGATTCGGGTCTTCGTGCTTGGCGATGCCGAAACTCCCGGCTCCTATACCGTTAGCGGCCTGTCGACGATCACCAACGCGCTGTTCGTCAGCGGCGGTGTGAAGAAGATCGGCTCGTTGCGCAATATCGAGCTCAAGCGCAACGGCGCCACCGTCACGCGTCTGGATCTATACGATTTGCTCCTCAAGGGAGATACGCGCGCCGACGCCAGACTCCTGCCTGGCGATGTCATCTTCATTCCGCCCGTGGGGGCTACTGTTAGCCTCTCAGGCGAAGTGCGTCGGCCGGCCATCTATGAACTCAGGAATGAAACGACGGCCAAGGATCTGGTGGCGCTGGGCGGTGGACTGACCCCGCGCGCCGATGCAACGCTGGCGACACTGGAGCGGGTCAATGATCAGCGTCAGCGAATTACGCTGGACGTCGATCTGTCAGCGGCAGGGGCCGGCGCCCGGCTGCAAAGCGGAGATATTCTCAGAATCCCGGGGATCCGGCCGGTGCTGGAGGATTCCGTTTCGGTCAGCGGATACGTGTATCGACCTGGCGAATTCCAGTACCGCTCGGGAATGCGGCTCACCGACGTGATATCGACGATCGACGACCTGCGGCCG
>JBDHQY010000446.1:0-2844 GCA_039807315.1 Steroidobacter sp.
TCGCCGAACTCGCTGATGCCGGGATTGTGGCCTACCAGCATCAGGTGCCTGGCGGTGCCGCCAAGTTCATGGATGACGTCGAGCAGGGTGCGCGGCGCAGCCAGGTACAGCCGCTCGTCCTGCTGGATCCTGGCACCCGAAACTCCGAGCACGCGCGCCATAACGGTTGCAGTCGTGATCGCGCGCAGCGCCGGGCTGGAGAGGATCTTGTCGGGCTTCGGCTTGCATTCCTTCAGACGCCGTGCCATCTCCGGCGCATCCAATTGGCCGCGCTGTTCCAGCGCGCGGTCCCAGTCCTCCTGGCCGGGATGCACGGGCTCGGTCTTGGCATGGCGGACCAGGGTCAGGCGCAGCATGAGGAATTACGAGGCCTTTACTTCGACGACGCCATTGTTGATGCGCGTCTCGTAAGTTCGGACCGGTTCGTAAGCCGGCGGCGTCAGAGCAGCGCCAGTACGCAGGCAGAAACGGGCGCCATGGCGCGGGCAGATCACCACGTCGCCTTCCACCGCGCCGCCGGCGAGTTCGCCGCCGTCATGGGTGCAGATGTCGTCGATGGCATAGAACTGGCCGCCGACGTTGAAGACGGCGACCAGCACGCCGTCGATCTCCAGCTGGGCGTAGTCGCCCTGGGGAATGTCCGCGGCATTGGCAACGGCAAGCCAGCTCATGGGTTACAGCATCCCCGTCTGCAGCCGCGCCGCTTCCGACATCATGGTCTGGTTCCAGGGCGGATCGAACACCAGCTCGACGTCGGCGCGCCGGATGGTCGGCACCACCTCGACCTTGTCCTTCACGTCCTGCACCAGCACCTCGCCCATGCCGCAGCCCGGCGCGGTCAAGGTCATCTTGATCTCGGCGATGCGGCCGCCATCGGGTTCGTGCGTGATCTCGCAGCTGTAGACCAGGCCGAGCTCGACGATGTTGATGGGAATCTCCGGGTCGTAGCAGCTGCGCATCTGTTCCCAGACCAGGTCCTTCACGTCTTCGTCGCTGGCGTCCGGCGCCAGCTCGGGGGCGAGCGCGACTTCCTGGCCGAGCGCGTCCGCGTCCTTGCCGGCGATGCGGAACAGATTGCCTTCGATATAGACGGTGAAGCTGCCGCCGAGCGCCTGCGTGATGAAGCCGGTCTTGTCGGCGCGCAGGGTCACGGGCACGCCCGCCGGAACCATGACGGCTTCGACGTCGCGCTGCAGGGTGACGGGCTGTTGTTCGTGTCGGTACACAGTGGGCTCTATTCAGTGGTGACCGGCTCGGCGTGCCGCTGCAACGCTGCATTGAGCGTGTGCCAGCACAGGCTGGCGCATTTCACGCGAGCCGGGAACTCGCGCACGCCGGAGAGTGCTGCCAGCTTGCCGAGCTTGGCAATGTCGACGCCGGCTTCGTGCTGCGTCAGCAGCGCGTGCATGTCCTCGAACAGCGCTTTGACCTCGTCGCGCGTCTTGCCTTTCACCGCTTCGGTCAGGAGCGACGCGGAAGCGACCGAGATGGCGCAGCCGCTGCCGTCGAATTTCACGTCGCGGATGCGGTCGGCATCGAGGTTCACGTACAGCGACAAATGATCGCCGCACAGCGGGTTGTGACCGTCGGCATGCGCGTCCGCCGGATCGAGCTTGCCGAAGTTGCGCGGGTTGCGGTTGTGGTCGACGATCACGTCGCGATAAAGATCCTTCAGGTCCATATCAGCCCAGCACCTCGCGCGCGTGTTCGAGAGCGGCGACCAGGCGGTCGATCTCTTCGAAGGTGTTGTAGAACGCCATGGACGCGCGCGCCGTCGCTGGCACCTTGAAGAATTCCATGACCGGCATGGCGCAATGGTGTCCGGTGCGGATGGCCACGCCCTCGGTGTCGAGGATGGTGCCGATGTCATGTGGATGGATGCCCTGCATCACGAAGGAGACGACCGCCGCCTTGTGCGGCGCCGTGCCCACGATGGTCAGGCCCGGAATCCGCTGCAGCCGCTGCGTCGCGTATTCCAGCAGCTGCTGCTCATAAGCGGCGATGCGGTCCAGGCCGGTATCTTCCAGATAGCGGATCGCGGCCGCCAGACCGATGGCGCCGCTGATGTCCGGCGTGCCGGCCTCGAATTTCCACGGCAGCTGGTTGAAGGTGGTCTTCTCGAACGACACCGACAGGATCATGTCGCCGCCGCCCTGCCAGGGCGGCATGGACTGCAGCAACTGCTGGCGGCCGTACAGCACGCCGATGCCGGTCGGGCCGAGCATCTTGTGGCCGGAGAAGCAGTAGAAGTCGCAATCCAGCGCGCGCACGTCGACTTTGCCGTGCGGAATGGCCTGTGCGCCGTCCAGCAGCACGGGTACGCCGTGGCGGCGCGCAACGGTGATGAATTTCTCCACCGGTACGACGGTGCCGAGCGCGTTGGAGACGTGGGCCAGCGCCAGGAGCCGGGTACGCGGACCGATCAGCTTCTCGAACGCTGCGAAGTCCACTTCGCCGCTGCCGGTGATCGGAACGACCTTGAGCGTTGCGCCGGTCTGCTCGCGCAGCAGCTGCCAGGGCACGATGTTGGCGTGATGCTCGAGCCCTGAGATCAGGATCTCGTCGCCGCTGCCTATCGTCGGACGCGCAAAGCTCTGGGCGACCAGGTTGACTGCTTCGGTGGTGCCGCGAACGAAGATGATCTCTTTCGTGTCGCGCGCATTGATGAAGCGCCGGACGACATCGCGCGCGCCTTCGAAAGCATCGGTGGCGCGCTGGCTGAGTGTGTGGACACCGCGATGCACGTTGGCATGGTCGTGTTCGTAGTAATGCGAGATCGCATCGATCACGGCGCGCGGCCGCTGGCTGGAGGCGGCGTTGTCCAGGTAGACCAGCGGCTTGCCA
>JBDHQY010000447.1:0-2834 GCA_039807315.1 Steroidobacter sp.
GGTTCGGCGGTGGCGGCGGTACGTGAATGCAGGCCCCCAGATAGGAAGCCAGGAAGAACTCCCGGACGCTGCCGTCGGCAGCGACCTCCATGGGCACGATGTATCCGGACAGCTTGACCGTCAGCCCGTCAAGGTTCTGGTTGACGTTGCTGGACGGTGCCTGGCGTGCCGCGAGCCCGCATCGATTGCTGAACTGCGCCGCAATGCCATCGCAATCCGACTGCGGCTCCTCGCCAAACATGCCGCGTCTCGTGGAGAAGTTCAGGTAGTCGTGCGCCGGCGGCGGCGGCCCCGGCGTATAGCTGCTGCGCTCATCGTCGGGCACCAGATCCTCCCAGTTGAGCACCCGCGGCGGCGGCGGCTTGAGCGACGCGGCGCCGGCCAGTCCGGCATGGCCCAGCGCCAGCATCAGCAGCGCGATCCGCAATCCGACGCCGAACCGGGTCATGTTCATACCCTCAAGGTGAGTCCATCGTTCAACGCATTGCGGTAGGCGCGCCAGGCCGGCACGAGCCCCATCAGCAGGGCGGCGGCAATGATCGCTCCCAGGATCGCCAGGTCCGCCGAGGACTGACCGCTCAAGCGCATGAAGATGCCATAGCGCCGTTCCAGCCAAGGCTGCGCCAGGGCCAGCAACGCGTACGTCATTGCAACGCCTGTCAGTACACCCGACAGCGCGAGCACGCCCGCCTCCATGACCAGCAGGCCGAACACATGACGCGGCCGCGCGCCCACCGACCGCAGGATGGCCATCTCGCGGCGGCGCTCGTTGAGGCTGGTGAGGATGGCCGTGAGCATGCCGAGCAGACCGGCCAGCACCACGAACGCGGCAATGATCATCAACGCGCGGTCGGCGACACCGACCAGATCCCACAGCTGAGTCAACGCCACCCCGGGAATGATGGCCAGCAAAGGTTCCTGGCGATACTCGTTGACCGCCCGCTGCATGGTGAAGGTCATCACACGCGACTTCATGCCGACCAGGAATGCCGTGATGCTGTCGGGGGTCAGATCGCTGTGACGCGCCTCGTCGGCACTGACACGCGCGCCCGGCGGCGCCTGCGCGCCGCTGCGCCAGTCGATGTGGATGGCCGTGATCGCCTCCAAACTCACGTGGACAGTCCGATCCACCGGCGTACCGGTACGCTTGAGGACACCGGCCACCCGGAACGGCTTGTCCTTGTGTTCCGCGAAGCTCACCGCGCCCAGGCCATGTGCGACGATGATCGGGTCGCCGAGCTTGTAGCCGAGGGCCTTCGCGACGTCGGCACCGAGCACGGCATCGTACAGATCCGTAAACGGCGCGCCGGCTTCGAACTCCAGTGCGTGCTCGCCGGCAAAACGGTAGTGGCGGAAGTAGTCGGCGGTCGTCCCCATCACGCGAAAGCCGCGGTGGGAATCCCCCAGCGAGATCGGGATCGTCCAGGCCACATCGGGGTGGCGCGCGATCTTCTGGTAGCTGGCCCAGCTTACATTGGCAGTGGCGTCGCCCACGCGAAACACCGAGTACAGCAGCAGGTTCAGCGGGCCGCTGCGGGCGCCGACAATCAGGTCGACGCCGGAGACCGTGCTGGCGAAGCCTTCCCGCGCGGCCGTGCGCATCTTCTGCACGCCGAGCAGCAGCGCCACGCTGATGGCGATGGCGAAGACGGTCAGCAGCGCCGTGCCCCGGCGATTCCACAAACTGCGGGCGGTCAGCTGCACGATGGCCATCAGTGCACCGCCGCGATCGTGTTGATGTCGGCCATCGCCAGGGAGCGGTCGAAATGCGCTTGCAGCGCAGTGTCGTGACTGACGAACAGCAGCGTCGTGCCCTGCTCCCGACACTCGTCGAGCAGCAACTCCAGGAATCCCGCCCGCGTGTCGGTGTCCAGCGCCGAGGTCGGCTCGTCGGCAATGAGGATTTCCGGACGACCCAGCAAGGCGCGCGCGGCGGCAACACGCTGCTGTTGTCCGATCGACAGCTGCGTGACGCTGCGACCCAACAGATCGCCGGTCAGTCCCAATGCCTGCAGCAGACGCCGCGCCTCGCCAACCTGGTCCTTGCCCACCCGCTCCCGTCGGGCGTGCGAAAACTCGGTGGGCAACAGCACGTTCTGCAGCACATCGAGGTAGGGAATCAGGTTGAACATCTGGAAGATGAATCCCAGGTGTTCGCCCCGGAAGCGGTCGCGGTCCGCGGCTCCGAGGCCGGCGATATCCTTTCCGAGCAGCCGCACGCTGCCGCGCGAGGGCACGAGCACACCACCGATCAACCCAAGCAGCGTGCTCTTGCCGCTGCCGCTGGGTCCGCGCAGGAAAACCCGCTCGCCCTGGTTGATGGTCAGCTGTGCGATGTCCAGCAGGGGCGGCGCGCCGCGCCAGCCGAACTCGATCTGCGCCAACTCGATGGCCGGCACGGCGCTCATCGCAACTTTATCCGCGTCTCGGCCGACTTCACCGTCTCGCTGCCCTGCCGTGACGGCGTCAACAGATTCACGCGGGCCTCGTGCACTTTCTGCAGGCCACCGAGCAGACTCAGCTGCAGCCACTCAAGCCGCTGGGGCCGATCGCAGCGATACGTGAGCCGCAGCTCGTAATCGGCATGCGACTCTGCTTCCTGCCATTGCGGTGCTTCGAGCTTCGCTTCCCGGAAGCGACAGGCGGCCGCAACGGGAAACGTGATCAGCTCTTGGCCTGCCTGCAACCAGGTGGCCCGGTCGCGCACCTTGGCCTTCTCGGCCTCCGTGCGCGGCGCATGCTCGAAGCCGATGACATTGGCCGCTGGCGCGTCGAGCTCGACCACCAGCTCCTGGCCTTCCAGAGCCACATTGAAAGTCACCTTGCCGTGCTCA
>JBDHQY010000448.1:0-2830 GCA_039807315.1 Steroidobacter sp.
CCGGCCGAGCAGAGATTCCAGCAGAGGAATTTCGTGCTCGACGCAGCGCTGGTCGAGCGCATGCAGAAGACGGCGCGCACCCTGCAGGTAACGCCGAATGTGTTGTTGCAGGCCGCCTGGGCCCTGACGCTTTCGCGACTGAGCGGCGACAGCGATGTGATGTTCGGCGCCGCCGTGGCGGGGCGTCCGAGCGAGCTGCCAGGGTCCGACTCCATCGTCGGCCCGTTCGTCAACAATCTGCCGGTGCGCGTGCGTGTGCCGCAGGAGCAGACCAGCGGCGAGCTTCTGAAAGCGCTGCATCGCACGCTGGTGGAGATATCGCATCACCAGCACACGCCGCTGGCGGAAGTGCAGTCCTGGAGCGAGGTTCCCTGGCGCGAGCGTCTGTTCGAAAGCCTGGTGGTGTTCCAGAACTACACGGTGGACGAAGCGGCCCGCAGCCTGGGAGCGAGCGTCGCGTTGCGCGATTTCGCCGGCCCCGTGCACAGCAACTACCCGTTGCTGCTGCTGGTGGATCCGGGGGCGCAATGGACTCTCTCCCTGGTGTTCGACGCCAGGCGCCTGCCGCAGTCCGCCGTCGACCGCTGGGGCGAGGACATGCTGAAGGCGCTGCAGGCGCTGACGCTCGAAGACGACCTGCAGGTCGGCCAGATCGTAGCGACGCTTTCCGCGCCCGCCGATCGTCAGGCCTGCCGTTCCCCTTCGACCCGCCTGCATGCGGTGGTCGCGCCGCAGAGCGACATGGAAACCCGCATCGCCGCGGTCTGGAGCGAGCTGCTCCAGATCGACCAGGTCAGCGTCACCGAGAATCTCTTCGATCTCGGCGCCCATTCGCTGCTGATCGCCAGACTGCATCAAGAGCTGGTCGAGGCGCTGGGCATGCAGTTCTCGCTCATCAGGATGTTCGAGTTTCCGACCATCCGAGCGCTGGCGGCTTACCTCGCGGCCGGGGACAGCAACGACCAGCAGAAGCAGCTGAATGCCCAGAACCGCGGACAACGTCAACGCGACGCCCTGGCCAAGATGAAACGATCCCGCACCGGCAACTGAAGACCCATATTCCATGAGCGCCAGCCACGACGAACTCAACGGTATCGCTATCATCGGCGCGCACGGGCGCTTCCCGGGGGCCGACGACGTCGAGCAGTTCTGGGCCAACCTCGTCGCCGGCGCGGAATCCATCACTTTCTTTTCCGAGCAGCAGTTGCGGGCGGCCGGGGTGGAGCCAACGGCGCGCACCGACGCGGGGCGCTATGTTCCCGCCCGAGGCGTACTGAAAGGGATTGCGGACTTCGACGCGGCCTTCTTCGGCATCCACGCCAAGGAAGCCGAGGTGATGGATCCCCAGCACCGCATTTTTCTCGAAACCTGCTGGGAAGCGCTGGAGCGCGTGGGTTACGCCCCGGGTTGCATCACCGAGCCGGTGGGCATATTCGCCGGGGCCACGCACAGCACGTACTACAAGAACGTGCTGTTGCCGCGACCCGAGCTGCGGGAGCTGGTGGGAGAGGACAATGTGATGATGGGGAACGAGAAGGACTATCTCGCCACCCGCGCCGCGTACAAGCTGAATCTGACCGGACCTGCGATCACCCTGAACACCGCCTGTTCGAGCTCGCTGGTGGCAGTGAACCAGGCCTGCCAGGCACTGCTCACGTATCAATGCGACATGGCGCTCGCCGGCGGGGTGTCGATCACGGCGCCGCAGGAGCGAGGCTACTACTTCCAGGAAGGCAGCATCGGCTCGCCGGACGGCCACACGCGCACCTTCGACAAGGACGCCAGTGGAACGGTTTTCAGCAACGGCGTGACGCTGGTCGTCCTGAAACGGCTCGAAGACGCGATCCGGGACGGCGATCAGGTCCTCGCGGTCGTGATCGGTTCCGCGATCAACAATGACGGCTCGCAGCGCGTCAGCTTCGGCGCTCCGGGTGTCGAAGGCCAGGCCGAAGCGATCTCGCTGGCCCAGGCAGCGGCCGGCGTGAGTCCGGACAGCATCACGTACGTGGAAGCGCACGGCACGGCGACGCCCATCGGCGATCCGATCGAAGTGGCCGCGTTGACGAAAGTCTTTCGCAGAGCGACGCAACGTCGGCAGTTCTGCGGCCTCGGCTCGGTCAAGAGCAATGTCGGTCATCTCGATGTCGCAGCCGGAACGGCGGGCGTCATCAAGACCGCCCTGGCCTTGCATCACAAATTGCTGCCGCCGACGCTCAACTACAGCACGCCGAATCCGAAGCTGGAGTTGGAACAGAGCCCCTTCTACGTGAACGACGTCCTGCGCCCGTGGCAGGTGGAGGAGGGAACGCCGCGCCGCGCCGCCGTCAGCTCGTTCGGTACGGGCGGCACCAATGCTCACGTGATTCTCGAAGAGTTCCCGTCCTCGGCGCTCGCCGCCGCGGCGCCTTCACGCACCGGCCATGTCCTGGTGCTGTCGGCGAAGACCCCGGAAGCGCTCGATGCGGCCTCGCAGAATCTGGCCTCGTGGTTGAAGACCCATGCGGAGCTTTCATTCGCCGATGCGGCGTACACGTTGCAGGTGGGGCGGGCAGGATTCGATTTCCGGCGCGCACTGGTGTGCCGCGATGCGGCCGAGGCGATATCTCTGCTCGAGGGGGCCGATGCGAAGAAGGTATTCAACGCCAAGCTCGAGCAGTCGGAGCCGCGGGTCGTTTTCATGTTCCCGGGGCAGGGCGCCCAGTACATCAACATGGGCGCGACGCTTTATCGTCATGAGCCGGTCTTCAGGGCGATCGTCGACCAATGCGCCGAGGCGCTGCGCCCGCTGATCGGGGTCGATCTGCGCCAGGTCATATTCGCCCCTGCCGCA
>JBDHQY010000007.1:0-14347 GCA_039807315.1 Steroidobacter sp.
GAGCAGGATGCGCGCTCGCACGCCCTTGAAGGTTTCGTTGCACATGCGCGCCAGCGGCACGCCGAAAATCGTGATGTCGTCGCGCTTGAGCAGCGCCGCCCGCGGCCAGGTCGAGTCGTAGACCAGATAACCGCCGGAGCTGACTTCCTTGAGATCCTTGGCGTAGGTCTCGGCGTTCATCGCCACCATGATGTCGGTGCGGCCGGAACGCGCGACGTGACCGTCGCGGGTGACGCGGATCTCGTACCAGGTGGGCAGGCCCTGGATGTTCGACGGGAAATAGTTCTTGCCCATCACCGGAATGCCCATCCGGAAAATGGCCTTCATCAGCAGCGCATTGGCACTGGCCGAGCCGGTGCCGTTGACGTTTGCGAGCTTGATGACGAAGTCGTTTACGCGGTCTGCTGCATCTGCGGGGTGAAGCATTTGGTCTCGTCGCTGGCGTGCGGGTTCGTGATCGTCGACTTCTGCATGTCCCACGCGGCGGTCGGACAGCGCTCTGCGCACAAGCCGCAATGTACGCACAGGTCTTCGTCTTTGACCATCACGCGCGCGGTTTGCCGCAGGGGGGTGGATACGAACAGCTGCTGGTTCAGGTTGCGCGCCGGCACCTTCAGGCGCTGGCGCAGTTCTTCTTCGGGCCCGTTGGCGGTGATGGTCAGGCAGTCCACCGGGCAGATGTCGAGGCAGGCGTCGCATTCGATGCACAGCTTGGCCTCGAACACCGTCTGCACGTCGCAGTTGAGGCAGCGCTGCACTTCCGCCGCGGCCTGTTCCGCGGTGAAACCGAGCTCGACCTCGATGTTCACCTTCTTGAAGCGCTCCTTGAGCGAGACGTGCGGCATGAGCTTGCGCTCGACCGGGTTGTAGTCGTTCTTGTACGACCACTCGTGCAGGCCCATCTTGCGGCTGGACAGGTTCAGCATCGGCGGCAGGCGCTCGCCGACCGGCAGGCCCTGCGCATAGCGATGAATGGACACGGCCGCCTGATGACCGTGCTCCACTGCCCAGATGATGTTCTTGGGTCCGAAGGCGGCGTCGCCGCCGAAGAACACTTCCTCGCGGCTGGACTGGAAGGTCAGCTTGTCCACTTTCGGCACGTGCCAGCGGTCGAACTCGATCCCCAGGTCGTTTTCGATCCAGGGGAAGGCGTTTTCCTGGCCGATGGCCAGGATCACGTCATCGCAGGGGAAGAGCACTTCGCCGACGATGCGCTCGGAGAGGATGCGGTTGCCGTCGAGCTCGTATTCCATCTTCTCGAACAGCATGCCGACGAGCCGACCATCCTCCACCACGAACGCCTTGGGCGAGTGGTTGATGACGATCTCGACGTTTTCTTCTTCCGCGTCTTCCAGCTCCCAGTCGGAGGCCTTGAAGAAGTTGCGCGGCTTGCGCGCCATCACCTTGACCTCGGCGGCACCCAGCCGCAGCGAAGTGCGGCAGCAGTCCATGGCCGTGTTGCCCACGCCGATGATGAGCACGCGCCGGCCGATACTCTTAATATGCTCGAAGGCCACCGATTCCAGCCAGTCGATGCCGATATGGATATGGTCGCGCACTTCCTTGGTGGCGCTGCGCCCCGGCAGTTCCAAGTCCTTGCCCTTGGGCGCGCCGCTGCCGACGAACACCGCGTCGAACTCGCCGGACACGAGCAGCTCCTTGAGGCTGGTCACCGGTGTGCCCAGACGCAGGTCCACCCCCATGTTCACGATGTAGCCGATCTCCTCTTCCAGCACGCCGGCCGGCAGACGGAAGGAGGGGATGTTGGTGCGCATCAGGCCGCCGGGCGTGTCCCATTTCTCGAAAATGGTCACTTCGTAGCCGAGCGGCATCAGGTCGTTGGCGACCGTCAGCGAGGCCGGGCCGGCGCCGATGCAGGCGATGCGCTTGCCGTTCTTCTGCCGAGGCACCTGCGGCAGCAACGCCGTGACGTCGTCGCGATGATCCGCAGCGACGCGCTTCAGGCGGCAGATGGCGACGGGCTTCTGCTCGACGCGGCCGCGCCGGCAGGCCGGTTCGCAGGGACGATCGCAGACCCGGCCCAGAATGCCCGGGAACACGTTGGATTCACGGTTGACCATATAGGCCTGCGTGAAATCCCCTTGTGCGATCAGACGAATGTATTCGGGAACGTCGGTATGAGCCGGACAAGCCCACTGGCAATCGACGACGCGATGATAGTAATCAGGATTCCTGGTATCGGTAGGTTCCACCGTTACTCGAGCCCCCTAATCCGAGCGTAGCGCGATGTTTCATGCACATCGCCGGCGAAAATGCATCAGCCGAACAAGCCTATACCTAATACCAGAGCAGAAGAAGGGGGCCAGTCGTCAAATTACTCTCATGACAAGAGTAGAGAATGGAATGGGCTTGCGGTGCGACGTAGGACGCTCACGCGGCCGGTGCGGATAGGAATTCCGGCGAGATGACCGGTTCCAGGATGCGCCGCCGGCTGTCGAGCGACAGGGACTCCCAGCGGACTTTGTGCGCGGCGTCGATGCGCAGCATGGCATCGTCGACCTGCCGCACGCTCGCCGGATTGGCCGGCGGCGGATGGTCCGCGAGGCGGCGCGTATGACCGACTTTCAGCAGATCGTCGATGGCGGCCAGCACGGCATTGTTGTTGGTCAACTCGCCGTGGGTTTCGGCGATATACCAGGTGCGCGCGCCGGGCCATTGGGCCAGCGCCAGCGGTACCGTGCCGTCGCCCTCGCGGCGCAGCGTGTATTCGAACTGCGAACCGCTGTTCGTGGCCGCGACGATGGTTTCCTGGTTGGCGCCGGCGATCAGGAAGCAGCGCTCGTCGGCTTTCGGCTGGCGCTCGCGCAGCTTGCGCGCCTGGGCCAGCAGCTTGGGATCGGGTGCGAGTCCGTCGTTCGGCCATGCGCCGGCATCGAAAAACGGCGCGGGTAGCATCTGATACAGGCCCGGCAGCGTATGGAACACCGACCGCGCCAATTCTTCCGCGCTGTGGTGCGAATCCAGCGCCGCGATCTTGCGAACCGTCGGGTAGACCGCGCGCAGTGCCTGCACCGGCGCGAACGAGCCTGAGTTCGGCGCGCCGATCTGGATCAGTTTCTCGATCCGGCGATGCTTGTCGTACGCCAGTGCCATGCGCGCGACCAGTCCGCCCATGCTGTGTGCGACGACCGATACGCTCTTCGCATTCGCGCGCTCGATGGTTTGCATGAAGGCCCGACCCAGCTGATCCAGGTCGCCGCGCCAGTCGAAGGGATGGAACATGGGCCGGAAGCCGGCGATTTCCAGTTGCAGCTTCAGCTTGAGGTAGCCCGGCAGCATGATGCCGACCGCCTGCAGCGGCCGGGCCGTCGGCAGCGTCAGCTGCGTCAGCGCGCCCTCGGCAATCGCCGCCGGGTGCAGCCAGACCAGCCCGGCCGAATCGTGCTGTGCCGATCCCAGGCGCGATCCCATGATGCCGGGAAGGATGTAGACCGGCGGCCCGCGATGGTCGTGACGGATTGCCGCCAGCTTGGCCAGGTGACTCAGCTCCCGGTAGGCGAGGTCGCCGAAATAAGCGCCCAGCAAGGCCGAATGCGCGCCCGAGCGCAGCAGCGCAACGACCTGCTCGTCGTGCAGATCGCTGGGATTGGGCAGGCGATCCATCAGTCCGCCGCCCGGACCTGGACCGTGACCGTCACGTCCCCGGCCTTGGCAAAGTGCAGCACCAGCGCAAACTGCGACTGCGCCGGCAGGGGCTGACGCAGTCCGGTCAGCATCAGATGCAGGCCGCCGGGCTCGAAGCGGACCGTTTCGCCGGCGTGCAGCGCCAACTGCGGCACCGGCCGCATCTGCATCATGCCGTTCTCTTCGAGGATCGAATGCAGTTGCGTCGTCTCGGCGACGGTGCTGGAGGCGCTCAGCAGGGTATCGGCCTGCCGCGCGGCGATTTCAGCATAGACCGCCGCCACCGTGGCGCCGGGCGGCGTGAGCGGCGACCAGGCATCGCTGACTGCTATCGGCGCCTGGGTGGTTTTGCTGCAGGCCGCGAGCAGCATGACGGCGCACAACAGGCAGGCCCGGATCATGACTTCTCGCTCATGGTCGTGCGGATCGCGTCGCAGACCGCGTTGATGGCCTCGCTTCTGGCGCTGCTCCGGCGCCAGACGGCGCCCACCGTGCGCGAGGGTACCGGCTTGGCGAAGGACTTCACGGCCAGGCCGTGCCCGGAGCCGAACGGGCCGCGGGTCGCCAGCTCCGGCAGCAGGGTGATGCCCAATCCAGCCGCCACCATCTGCCGCAGCGTCTCCAGGCTGGTCGCCCGATAGTCGTCGTTCTCCTTCACATCGATCATGCTGCACACGTCGAGCGCCTGGTCGCGCAGGCAGTGGCCGTCTTCCAGCAGCAGCAGCGTCTCGCCGGTCAGATCGTCGATCTTCACATGCGGCTTCTTGGCCAGCGTGTGCTGGTTCGGTACCGCGACCGTGAACGCCTCGTCGTACAGCTCGCGCACTTCCAATCCGTCCATCGGTACCGGCAGTGCCAGCACGCCCAGCTCGACCTCGCCGGCGCGCAGCCGTTCCAGCAGCGACTGCGTCTGGTACTCGTAGAGCATGAGTTTCAGGCGCGGCAGCTGCTTGCGCAGCTTGCGGGCGACCAACGGCAGCAGGTATGGGCCGATGGTGGGAATAAACGCGACCTTGAGCTTGCCCGACAGCGGGTCGTGCTCGTTGCGGGCCAGCGAGACGATCTCGTCGCTTTCCTGCAGGATGCGCCGTGCCAGCGGCAGGATTTTCTGCCCGGTCTCGGTCAGCGTCACCTTGCGCGGCTGGCGTTCCAGCAGCTGCACCCCCAGATAGTTCTCCAGCTTCTTGATCTGGGCCGACAGCGTCGGCTGGCTGACGAAGCAGCGCTCGGCCGCCTTGCCGAAATGGCGGCTCTCGGCCAGCGCCACGAAATAACGAAGATCGCGCAGGTTCATGAGGTCACTGCAAAGAGGCGGCTGCAGCGCCGCTGTGCAGCCGATACTGCCACAGAACCAGCCATAGTCATAACCTATCGAGCCGGGGCGAATAATCGATTGGTATTAATGCCTGGCCGCCCCCAGAATAGCTGCCGTAGCTAGTGGACCGGACCAGCCGGAACGGTTCCCCCCAGCCAGTTTTCGTTCCCGCGCCGTCAAGCCGTTGCGTGCAGCGCGTTTTTTAGGAGGTCTCTACATGTTGGGTCTTGGACAGAAATTTCCGCAGTTCTCGCTGACCGGCGTCGTCTCCAACGATCTGGCGAACGCCTTCCAGGCGTTCGATCAGGACAGCAACCCGGGCAAGTGGAAGGTCGTGTTCTTCTGGCCGAAGGATTTCACCTTCGTGTGCCCGACGGAAATCGCCGCCTTCGGCAAGCTCAACCGCGAGTTCGCGGACCGCGACGCCGTGGTGTACGGCGTGAGCATCGACTCGGAGTTCGTGCACCTGGCCTGGCGCAAGGACAAGGAAGAGCTGCGCAACCTGCCGTTCCCGATGCTCTCGGACATCAAGCGCGAGCTTTCCAGCGCGCTCGGCATCCTGGATGCGGAAGCGGGCGTGGCCCAGCGTGCCACCTTCGTGGTCGATCCGCAGGGCGTGACCCGCTTCGTCTACGTCACGGACCTGAACGTCGGCCGCAGCCCTGAAGAAGTGCTGCGCGTGCTGGACGCACTGCAGACGGACGAGCTGTGCCCCTGCAACTGGAAGAAGGGCGAGGACACGCTGAAGGCTGCCTGATTCCGGCCTGAAGCGTTGCGGGTGTGCGGGCCGGCCAGCCGGTCCGCACCGACCCGCCGGATCGATGCGGCTTCATTCGAGGAGTAGTTTCATGTCTGTCGATGCCATTCGCGACCAACTGCCCGACTATGCGCGGGATCTGAAGCTCAACCTGGGCAGCGTGCTCACCCCGCAGGGTGCGCCGGGCCTGACCGAGCAGCAGATTGCGACAGTGGCGCTGTCGACGGCGATCGCCGCCCGCAATCCGCAGCTGACGCAGGGGATCGAGGCCTGGGCGAAGTCGCAGCTGGACGATGCGCACGTGGGCGCGGCCCGCGCCGCCGCTGCGATCATGGGCATGAACAACGTGTACTACCGCTTCCTGCACCTGGTCGAGGACGGCGAGTACCAGAGCATGCCGGCGCGACTGCGCATGAACATCATCGGCAACCCCGGTATCGACAAGCTGGATTTCGAGCTGCTGTCGCTGGCGGTCTCGGCGGTCAACGGCTGCGGCATGTGCATCATCTCGCACGAGCGCAAGCTGCGCGAAGGCGGGGTCAGCCGTGAAGCCATCCAGAGCGCCGTGCGCATCGCCTCCGTGATTCACGCCGTCGCCGGGGTGCTGGAGTATCAGGCGGCAGCGTAACCGCTGCCGCTTCACTGCAAGCAAGCATCAACGAGCTTCGGTGCTGGCTGAACCGGCACCGAAGCCCATGCATTGCGGGTTCGAGCTGCGCCGCCGGCGGTAGCCCCCGATCCGCCAGCCATGCAACCAGCTTGGCTATACTGCGGTCATGTCCCCTCGCCCCACGAGACTGTCAGCCGGTGTGGTCGTCGTGCGCGAAAGCGCCGAAGGCTGGCGTTTCCTGTTGTTGCGCGCCTTCAACCACTGGGATTTCCCCAAGGGCATGGTGGAAGCCGGCGAAGAGCCGCTGGCCGCCGCCATCCGCGAGGTTCGCGAGGAGTCGCTGATCGAGGATCTCGAATTTGCCTGGGGGCACCAGCACATCGAAACCGGTCCCTACAGTCGCGGCAAGGTCGCCCGTTATTACCTGGCCCGCACCCGCACGATCGCGGTGACGCTGCCGGTCATCGCCGAACTCGGCCGGGCCGAGCACAACGAATATCGCTGGGTGGACGGTGACTCGGCCCACAAGCTGATCTCGCCGCGCATCGAGCCGGTGCTGGAATGGGCCCGGCAGCACATAGGAGACGGCCGGGAGGGCGCTTGAAGAAGGTCGTCATCGTCGGCGCCGGGTTCGCCGGCCTGAACGCCGCACGGCGCCTGCGCAAACGGCGCGATCTCGATGTCACGGTGATCGATCGCGAAAACCATCATCTATTCCAGCCGCTGCTGTACCAGGTGGCGATGGCGGCGCTGAGCCCGGCCGAGATCGCCGCACCCATTCGCAGCCTGCTGTCCGGTAGCAACGTTCGCGTGATCAAGGCGACCGTGAGCCGCGTCGATATCGGGGCGCGCACAGTAGTCACGGACAGCGGCGAGTTCGACTACGACTATCTGCTGCTCGCCTGCGGTGCTCAGCATGCCTATTTCGGCCACGAAGAATGGGAGCCGAACGCGCCCGGCCTCAAGACATTGCCGCAGGCCACCGAAATCCGGCGCCGCGTGCTGGAAGCCTTCGAGGTCGCGGAGCGCGAATCAAATGCTGATGTGCGCCGGCGCCATCTCACTTTCGTGGTCGTAGGCGGCGGTCCCACGGGCGTCGAGCTTGCCGGGGCCATCGGCGAGATGAGTCGCTATACGCTGGCCCGCGATTTCCGCAGTATCGATCCGCGGCAGACTCGCGTCATCCTGGTCGAGGCCGGCTCCCGAATCCTGCCGACCTTCGATGCCAGGCTGGCGGCACGCGCCATGCGCGATCTGGAATCACTCGGCGTGCAGGTGTGGACCGCGGCGCGAGTGACGAACATCACGGCCGAAGGTGTCGTGATCGGCAACGAGCAGATCGCTGCAGCCACCGTGCTGTGGGCCGCCGGCGTGCGCGCGGCCGACGTGGGCAAGACGCTGGGCGTGCCGGTCGATCCGGTCGGCCGGGTGATCGTCGGCAACGATCTGACCATCGCCGGGCATCCGGAAGTCTTCGTTGCCGGTGATCTCGCGCGCGGCGGCGGCGCGGACGGCAAGCCGCTGCCGGGTGTGGCGCTGGTTGCCATGCAGCAGGGAATCTTCGCGGCGCAGAGCATCATTGCCGACATGCAAGGCCGGCCGCGCACCGCGTTCCGCTATCACGATCTCGGCCAGCTCGCCACGATCGGCCGCAGCCGCGCGATCTGCGAGATCTTCGGCCTGAAGCTTTCCGGCTGGTTCGCCTGGTGGGTCTGGCTGATCGTCCACATCTACCGGCTGAGCGGCTTTCGCAACCGCATCATCGTGCTGATCCAGTGGGCCTGGTCCTACATGACCTTCAGCCGTGGTGCGCGGCTGATCGTCGGCAAGGAATGGCAGGCGTACGGCACGGACCGCTGAGCCGCCGCGCGCACCCGCCGGATTCCCGGCCGCCGATGAGTTCTGCGACTCGCCGCCCTGGCGGCGCCAACGAACGAAAATGCGGCCGTGAGTTTGACGCGCTGTTCAGTCGCGGAAATTGGTGAACTGCAGCGGCAATTCGAGCTTGGCGCCGCGCACCAGCGCAATGGCTTCCTGCAGCTCGTCGCGGCTCTTGCCGCTGATGCGCACCTGCTTGTCCTGGATCGCGGCCTGCACCTTGAGCTTCGAATCCTTCAGCAGCCGCTGCAGCTTCTTGCCCAGCTCGGTCTCGATGCCCTGGCGCAAGGTCGCGACCTGCTTGGCGGTCTGGCCGCTGAACACCGGCTCGTCGACCTTCATGCAGGCGATGTCGATGCCGCGCTTGCTCAGCTTGAGCTTGAGGATGTCCAACATCTGCTTGAGCTGGAAGTCCGCCTGCGCCACCAGCGTCACCACGTACTCGTTCAGCTCGTACCTGGCATTGGTGCCCTTGAAGTCGAAGCGGGTGCCGACTTCGCGGTTGGCCTGGTCGACCGCGTTGGCGACTTCATGAGCGTTCAGTTCGGAGACGATGTCGAAGGAGGGCATGGCGAGACTTCCGGCTACTTCACGTCCTTGTACGACTCGACCACGCGCGAGACGATGCCGTACTCGATGGCTTCCTGGGGGCTCATCCAGAAATCGCGATCGACGTCGACCCGCACCTTGTCGAGCGACATGCCGGTCTGCTTGGCGATGACCTGGGCGATGCGTTCGCGCGCGCGCAGGATTTCCTTGGCCTGGATCGCGATATCGGTGGCCGGGCCGCCGGCGCCGCCGCTGGGCTGGTGAATCATGAAACGGGTATTGGGCAGGCACACCCGGCGCTCCTTGTCGGCCGCCAGGAAGATATGCGTGCCGGCGCTGGCCACCCAGCCGGTGCCGATGGTGGTCACGGGCGCATCGATGAAACGAATGATGTCGTGAATCGCATCGCCCGATTCGACGTGGCCGCCCGGCGAGGAGATCAGCACCCGGATCGGTGCATCGGATTGCTGCGCCAGCGCAATCAACCGCTCGCAGGTGGTGCGGGCGACGCTGTGGTTGATCTCGCCGAAGATCAGCACGAAGCGCGACTTGAACGACAGCTGCTCGGTGAGCGGCTCGGGTCGCTCGATCTTCTCCGGGCGGTCGGTGCGCTCTTCGGCGTCGTACGAAAACTGATTCACGGTACTCTCCTTGAGGGAAGCCGGCAGGTTGGCTGCGTGACGCTCCCAAGTCAACCTGGTCCGGGCCCGGCACCAGGGGCCTGCTCGCATCGCTGCAGTCGGACGGCGGTAGTCAAAAGCCGGCGCCGATATTGGTATTCTCCGGGGCATGCGCCGCCATCCTTTGCTCGTGCTCATCGCTGTGCCTATGACGCTGTTCTCTGCGGGCGCGGGGTCCGCGGACATTCATCCGCTGCAGCTCAAGGCATCGGAGCGTGCCCGCGTCGAGCGCCTGGCTTGCCAGGATCCGCACGGCCTGACGATGCAGGCACTCGATGGCCATACCTATGGTCGTGGCGCCAGCGTGCCGGCGATCGCGGAGGTGCATTGCGCAGCTCACGACATGTTCGAGGGCAATCCCGTCCACTACCTGGTCCAGTGCGCTCGCGAGCAGGGCGAGTGGAGCTGCCATGGGCAATGGAACGAGATTCTGGTCGGCGTGGGAGCCGAGCGCATCCCGGTGCGGGTCGAAGGAAAAACGCCGCTGGCCCTGTCCTACCAGGTGGTGCAGAAGGTTGCCGGTGGCGGCCTGTTCCAGGGCTACCCGCTGCGCAAGGCACTGGTGCCGCCGTGCTACGTGAATCGCGGGGCCGCGCAGGAATTCATCGACGTCAAATGCGAAGGCTGGCACATCATCGTCTCGACCTGGTGTCCGCAGTCCGAATGCCCACGGGTGTTGTCGATGACGAAGACGGGAGATTGACGCGCGTGCAATGACCGCGCGCAGCGCTATTCACCGCTGGCATGGCGTTGAGCTAGGCTTGGGCCATGAGAGTGCTGGTCGTCGAAGATGATCCGCTCATCGGGGACGCCGTCCGACGTGGCCTCACGGGCGGCGGATTCGCGGCCGATCTGGTTGGCACGACGGACGCTGCGCGGTCCGCGCTGCACGCGGAAACCTTCGATCTGGTGATCTGCGACATCGGCCTGCCGAAGGAAGACGGCCTGCAGCTGGTGCGCGGCCTGCGCAAGCAAGGAGCCGCGGTTCCCATCCTCATGTTGACGGCCCGCGACGGGCTGGCCGATCGCGTCGACGCCCTCGACATCGGGGCCGACGACTATCTCACCAAGCCCTTTCAGATTCCCGAACTGCTGGCCCGGGCCCGCGCGTTGATCCGCCGCTCCAAGGCAGTCGCCAGCTCCGAGCTCACACTGGGGTTGCTACGGCTGGAGCTGGCTCACCAGCGAGCCACCGCGGCCGGCCAGGTGCTCGAGCTCACCCATCGCGAATGGTCGATCCTGGAATGTCTGATGCTGAGCGCCGGGCGCATAGTCTCGAAGGACCGGCTCATGAGTGCCATTTCCGGGTGGGATGAGGAAATCACACCCAATGCAATCGAGGTCTACGTATCGCGATTGCGAAACAAAATCGGCGACGTCGCGCAGGTGCGCGCGGTGCGCGGCATGGGGTATCGCATCGATGAACCCGAGCACCGAGGCGGTTGCTGAGGCGGCACCCTCCATTCGCGGACGCCTGCTGGTCCTGCTGCTGCTGCCGGCGATCGGCATTCTCTCCCTCGGTACGCTGACCGACTATCTGACCTCGGCGGCACCCTTTCGGGATGCGTACGATCAGGCCTTGCTCGACTCGGCACTGGCGATCGCCGATCACGTCGGCAGCGACGCGGACGGCAACCCGCTGCTGACTCTGCCGCCTGAAGCCGTGTCGCTGCTGCGCACCGACAAATACGATTCGATCTATTTCAAGGTCACCACCCGCGCCGGACGCTATGTTGCCGGCGACCGGGATTTGCCGGATCTGGCACAGCATTCCGCGGCCACCAGCCGCGGCGATGCGCGGTATCGCGACGAGCCCATTCGTCTCGTGAGCTTCACGCCGCAAGACGGCGCCGGTCCGGTGACGATCACCGTCGGCGAGACGCTGCGCAAGCGTGACCGGGCCCGCGCGACCATTCTTTCCACGTCGCTGGCGGTGGATCTCGGGGAGTTCGGTGTCGTTCTCGCAATGATTCTGCTCGGCGTGCGCATCGCGATGAATCCCCTGCGCGATGTCGAAGCGCAGCTGGAGAAACGCTCGCCGAGAGATCTGTCTGCGTTGTCCCTGGCAGCCGTTCCAGTGGAAATACAAAGCGTGGTGCGGACACTGAACCGACTCTTCGCCACGGTGCGTGCGACCAGCGAAGCGCAACGCCGATTCATCGAGAGCGCCGCCCATCAATTGCGTACGCCGCTCACCGGTATCTGCGCGCAATTGGAATTGATGAGCAACGAGGAGCGGGACTCTGCGCGGCAGCAGCGATTACTTGCGGTGCTCGACGCTGCCCGGCGTCTCGCGCGTACGACGCAGCAACTGCTGACCTTGGCGCGCTCCGACGAAGCAGCTCATCTCAACTGGGAACGGCTGGCGGTCGATCTGCCACGACTGGTCGAAGCCGCCGTCATGGAACGGATCGCAGCGGCGGACATCGCCGGGATAGACCTGGGGGCGCAGCTGGAGCCTGCCACCGTGCAGGGCGTGCAATGGCTGCTTGCCGAAGCGCTCGGCAACCTCGTCAACAACGCGATCGCCTACACACCCAGAGGTGGGGTGGTGACGGTGCATTGCGGGCGCAAGGAGGGCATGCCCTATCTACGCGTCACCGATACCGGAGTCGGAATCCCGCCGGCGGAACTCGAACGGGTCACGGAGCGATTTTTTCGCGCCAGCAATACGCGCGGCAGCGGCAGTGGTCTTGGTCTTGCGATCGTGCACGAAGTTGCGCAGCTTCATCACGCCAGGATGTCCATCGACGCGGGCCCCGGCGGCCAAGGCACTTCGATAGAGATCCTGTTTCCAGCACCTGCGAGTGTCTTGCCCGGCGCGGCAGCGCCCAACGCCTAAGCGGGCGTGCGGAGATGGAGCCTGCGATCCACGGCGCGGGTCTGAAGGCTCCATCTCGCCTTGCATGGTGCAACGCCGGTTCAGCGGCGCTGTGCTTGTGCGGTGTGAGCCTGTTGCATTGCACCCGGCTGCCCGATGGTCCTGAAGGCCAGCAGCATCGCGATGCCGATCAAAGCCGCCGCCATGATCACGATCACGCGCGTCACCAGCCGGTCGAAACGTTTGTGGTTCATGTGCCGGGCCCCGCCGACCCTGTGAACGGGCAGCCGTGATCATTGGGTTGCTGCCCGCTTCGATGGTGGTGGATCACTGGTGGTGAAGTTCTGCACCGTGCAGCGGCCGTAGCCAGGCACGATGATCTTGCTGAAGCGATCGAAGGTATCGACGGGACGCGTGTCGAACCCGATGCGGGTCGCGAAATCCAGGCCCGGGCACGGACCCAGCAGCGTCGCGTAGTACCATTTGCGGTGGGCATCCTGGATCCAGACGCCCTGCTCGCGATCGGCCTTCCAGTTGTAGATGCCGCCGAAGTTGACGAACGGGATTGCTGCGGCGGATGCCGCCGGCGCATTTGTCGCGCACCAAGCGCCCAGCGGAATCATCGCCAGCGCTGCAAACACTACGCAACCGCGTGCAGTGTGAAGAGCGTTCATATGTCACCTTATCTCTGGTCGTGACCATGTTGGCCACGCTGAAACGATCTGCCTGGAGGCTGACGCGCCTCTGACGGGATTCGTCAGCCTGGTGTCAGTCCCGCCGGGCGCGAGCGCCGGATCCGGCAATGGCCACGCTGACGGTGGGGCTGGCATGTTGCGTCCTGGTGAGTCTCAAGGATTCGGGCGTTCGGTCCTGCGCGGATGCCGCTGGTAGAACCTCCTTTCTTCCTGGGCATGTCGTTGCGCGAGCTCGTTCGTCTGACGCTGGTGCTCGATTTCCATCTGCTGGCGGCGCTCGGCACTGGCCTGCTCCCGGTCGAGGCGTTCATGGTCGGCGTCCTGCCGGAGCTGCAGTTCCACTCGCTCCGAGTTCTGACGGGCATACATCCGCTCGCGCTCGGCGCGAGCCGAAGCTTCGAGTCCTGCGCCTGCGTCCTCATGCTGCGATGGTAGATCACGTGCGTGCCTTACCGGAGCGGCGATGTTGCGCAGGGCATCGGCCCTTGCCGCGGGAATCGGTGGCCGACCTTGGTTTGCGCGAGCGTGCATCTGTGGATTGCCGCGCGCCTCGGCTGCGTGATGAGTCTGTTCGGCGAGCATCGGCAGATGTCTTTCGTGCTCCACCTGTCGTTCCGCAGCCGTCGGCTTGGCTTGCACTCCTTCACTGCCGCCGTTGAAGCTGGCGCGATTGATCGTCACGTTGTTCACGACATTGTTCGTGTACACGTTCTGTACGATCGTCTCGTTCACGCGCGTGACGGCGCGGTTGTAATGGAAATGACCTGCGCTCCAGTAGCCGCCGTCGAAGCCGTGGCCACCGTAGCCGAAGCCGTAGTCGATGCCGCCGTAGAAGCCCACATGCAGGCCCCAGTAGCCCTGGTGGAACAGGTATCCGCCGTCGATGAATTCCCAGTAGCCGGGAGTCCACAAATAGCCCGGCTGCGGCGGCAGCACCCACACTCCGGGCACCCAGTAGTAGTCGACTGCATCCCAGCCCCAGTAGCCGGGCGTCCAGATGTACCCGTCTCCCGGGCACAACGGCTGGTCGTATACGGGAATGGGCGGCGGCGCGATGCGCACCGAGGCCCCGACGGACATGTCGGCGCGCACCGGAATCGCGCACGCGGCAAGTTGCAAGGTGAGCACCGCGGATGCAGCGGCGATGGCGTTGCGGAGCAGCGCTGTTGAGCGGTTCATGGAAGCTCCCTCGGGTGCCTCGACGCCGGCTGCATGGAAACTGCGGCGATCTCGATCGGGACGGCAGTCGCATAGCTCGTGATCGATCCCGGCAAGGCGTCAACGCCCGGCCGGGATCGTGCGGCGCTCACGAAGGCATCTCCGTCTCGCTGCTGATCGTCACCAGACCCAGTGTCAAAGTGGACGCGTACTGCGGCAGTCGCATGGCGACCGGCACC
>JBDHQY010000449.1:0-2822 GCA_039807315.1 Steroidobacter sp.
GACTTTGGGCTGCCAGTCGCAGCGTGCGCGCAGCAGCAACGCCGCCAGCTGCGCGGTGTGTCCCCAGGCCTGCACGACATCGGGACGAAATTCCCTGGCGACCTGCAGCAGCTCTTTGAGCGCCCCCCAGGCGAAGCGGCGTTTCGACAGCGCTATATCGTGAACCGGAATGCCGCTCTGACGCAGCAACGCACCGGCGGTGAAGCCCGGCGCCATCGCCACCACCTGCGCCTTGACGCGCTGCTTCGGCATCCTGATCAGCAGCGGCATGAGCAGGGACTGCTGCATCGGGCCGCTCACGCCGCCGGAGCTAACGAGATGCAGCACGCGTAGTTGTCGAACGTTGCCTTCGGACACGATCAGTCATTCACCGGCCTCGATGGGGAAAATCCTAGCAGCGTTGGCCGTGGCCGCGTGGCCGTGCGTGCGCGAACTGTTAAGACGGCCACATTTCGCAGCTGACAAGAATTGGCAGGTCGCGAAACAGTTCACAGGAAAACCAAGGAAATTCCGCTGGCCAAGCCCGGCGCAACCGTCGCCGCTTGCGCTGTCACGCCGCTGCAATCGGGCCTGGCAGCGAACCGACCAGCGACACGAGCGCAGCTATCGCAGCCGCATCGCCACGCTCATGTCTCCGCGGCTTGCGCCGACGCATGACTGGTCACGCCGCCGATCAGGATCAGGCGCATCGCCTCTTCCACCGACAGGTCGGTCTCCTGCAGCTCCGACTTGTGCAGGTACAGCGTGTAACCGCCGATCTGGTAGCTCATCGGAAAATACACCGCGACGATGTCCTCGGCGTCCGCGCCGAGCAGGCGCTCGTTGATCTGCTCCTCGGTGACGAAGCCGATCAGGCGCGCCCCGGCGAATCTCCAGACCACGACGCGCTTCAGATCGCGGGCTTTGCCGCCGGCCGGCAGGAAACGCGTGAAGTCCTTGAACGCGCCGAAAATGGTCTTGACGATGGGAATCCGCTGCAACAGAGACTCACCGAAACGGAACAGGCGCCGCACCACGTAGGCATCGACCAGCACGCCGATGACCAGGATGAAGACGAAGGCGACCACCAGCCCGAGCCCCGGCCAGTAATGGCCCCTGGGCAAAACCACGCGCAGCGGTCCGCTCAGCATCGACTCGGCGGTCTTGGCGAGCCAGTACACCAGATAGACGGTCATTCCGACCGGCAACACTGCCGCCAGGCCCTTGAGAAAGGTATTCCAGAGTCGACGCATGATGCTCCGCCGCCGCCCGGGCGCCCGATAAAATCCGGCGCAGAGTATGCGACCAGCCAGCGCGGAAGAAAAACCTTCCGCACTCCCTGCGCGTGCGCTCCCCCTAGCGGCCACAATCGTTCCAGCACGGTCCTTGTAGCGGATCCCCGATCGAAACCGGCCTCATGCGGCAACCGGCATCGCCGTGCTCGCCGTCGCGCTCAGGGCTGCTAAGATGCTGCGGGCTGGTCGTCAGTGTCTTCGTTCCTGCCGTTTCGTCTCGATGTCACACAACTTCGCCGCTTCCATGCGCGGGCTGGTCGCCCTGGCCGCAGCTCTTCTGGTCTCCATCGCTCAGGCGCGCGAAGCGCAGCCGTTGCCGCCTTCCGTCAGCAAGGCTATGAGCCAGACAGGCGTGCCGCCCGGCCACGTCAGCATCCACGTGCGCGACGCCGGCACCGGCGAGACCATCATCGATCTCAATGGCGAGCAGCCGCGCAGTCCCGCCTCCACCATCAAGGTGCTCACGACCTTTGCGGCGCTGGATCTGCTGGGGCCTTCGTACACCTGGAAAACGCGCGTCTACCGTCATGGGCGGCTCGCGAATGGCGTCTTGACCGGCGACCTGATCCTGGTCGGAGGCGGCGATCCCTACATGACCAGCGAGCGCTGGTGGAGCTTCGTGCAGAACCTGCGCGAGCTGGGACTGGCCAAGATCAGCGGCGACATCGTCATCGACAATTCGTACTTCGCCCCCATCGACGGCAGCCGTGGCGACTTCGACGACAAGCCCTGGCGCACCTACAACGTGATCCCGGACGCGCTGATGGTGAATTTCCAGACCTCGCGCTTCACGCTGAGCGTCAGTCCGCAGCGCGCGCGGCCGCAAATCGTCGCCAATCCATTGCCGGCGAACCTGACGATCAAGAACCAGGTACGGGTGGGCACCGGCAAGTGCGGCGGCTCCAACGTGACGTTCAACCTGCCGGAAGACAAGGATCCCGCGACGCTCGTCGTCAGCGGCGTGCTGCCCGCGGCCTGCGGCAGCTATTCGATCAGTCGCGCCATCATGACCGCGCCCGACTATGCCTATGGCACGTTCCGCACGCTGTGGGTCGAATCGGGCGGCGCCATCGACGGTGCGTTGCGCGTGGGTGCGCTGCCGGCCGAATCGAACCTGGTGTACGCCTACGATTCACTGCCGCTGTCGGAGATCATCCGACTGGTGAACAAATTCTCGAACAACGTCATGGCGCGCCACCTGCTGCTGACGCTGGGCGCCGAGAAAGTCGGCACACCAGCGACCGCGCAGAACGGACGCGATGCCATTCGCCAGTGGCTCGCCAGCCGCCGTATAGAGATACCGGGATTCGTGCTGGACAATGGCTCGGGTCTGTCGCGCGAAGAGCGGGTCACTGTGCGCGGGCTCGCCGACGTGCTCGACCTGGCCTGGCACAGCCCGTTCATGCCCGAGTTCGCGGCATCGCTGCCGTTGTCCGCCACCGATGGCACGTTGCGCAACCGTTTCCGCGCCGCCGGAATGCAGGGACGTCTGCGCCTGAAGACCGGACGCATCGACAACGTCAGCGGCCTGGCCGGCTTCGTCAACGC
>JBDHQY010000450.1:0-2806 GCA_039807315.1 Steroidobacter sp.
CGACCCAGCGCATCCAGGCGGATAACGTGGGCATTCATCTGGCCGACGCGGCTGGCGAGCGCGTCCAGGCGGTTCTGCAGCTCCTGCTTGGCATCGATCACCTGCAGGCGCTGTTCTTCCAGTCGGCGTCCCCAGTCGGCAACCTGCGCGGTGGGCTCGAACATGCCGCTGCGCCCCAGCTGCACGCCGGCGAACAGCACCGTGGCCAGCAATGTCATTACCACGGCGATAGTCACCGTCAGCGCGACCGGACGCCCCAGCTCGAATTGCCGAGCTGCGCCCAGCCGCTTGGAAAAGACGATGACATTCATTTCGATCGTAACCTCGCGTCCTTAAAGTGAATCCGGCGCGATCGGCATCCCTCAATCGTGGCCTTGGAAACCGGCGATAGCGCGGACTCTGCCTGCGCGGGGCGCGCAGCCAGCTACGCGATCCATTACGACCGTGGGGAGTGGACGTAAAACCGATGATTTCGAGTTGTACATCCTGGCAACCCCGCTATCGTGACCGACGCCCCGAGCGAACTTCGGGTGCGGCCCTTAGACCGGTGGCTTTGCGTCCCCGCCTTTCGACGGGTTTGCCCTTGACAGCGTGCGCGAATATGCAGAATCAGAGGTCGAAAGATCAAGCAGTCATGCCTCATTCACAGCGTCTTTCATCTTATGTCTGACTCGATGAAGTCCCTCGGCGAAGGCCTGGGCCCGCTGTTCACGGACCTGGCGCGGCGTGCCAAGGCCAGCATCGAGCTGACCGACAAGGTCCGCCGGGCGCTGCCGGGCGAGGAAAAAGAGCATGTACTTTCAGCCGTTTACCGCGACGACACCCTGGTGGTCGGCGTCGACTCGGCCGCCTGGGCGGCGCGTGTTCACTATGTGCAGCAGCTGCTGCTGGAAAGGCTGCACGCGGCCGGCGAGACGCAATTCACGAAAATCCGCATCAAGGTCGCTGCGGGAACACCCTAAGCGGCCGCTTGGGGAATGATTATGTCGCTGCGCCCTCAGGCGCCCACGGCCGCAGCGGTCACCGATATATAAGAGATGGGCGAGTCCTGCACGTTCTCGAAGGTCACTTCTTCCCAGGTCTGCGGCGTCGCCAGCAGCTTGCGCAGCAGCTTGTTGTTGAGCGCATGCCCGGACTTGTAGCCGCTGAACTCGCCGATGATGCTGCGGCCGAGCAGGTACAGGTCGCCGATCGCATCCAGGATCTTGTGCTTCACGAACTCGTCCTCGTAGCGCAGTCCTTCCTCGTTGAGGATGCGCGTGTCGTCGAGCACGATGGCGTTCTCCATGGTGCCGCCCAGCGCCAGGTTGCGTGAACGCATGAACTCCAGGTCGCGCATGAAGCCGAAGGTGCGCGCCCGGCTGATCTCGCGCAGGAACGAGGTGGTCGAGAAATCCATGCTGGCCGTCTGGTCGCGCTTCTTGAAGATCGGGTGATTGAACTCGATCTCGAAATTCACCTTGAAACCGTTGTACGGCGTGAAGCGCGCCCACTTGTCGCCGTCTTCCACCTGGATGGGCTGCAGGATGCGCGCGAAGCGCTTCGGCGCCGGCTGCTCCTCGATGCCGGCCGACTGCAGCAAGAACACGAACGGACCGGCGCTGCCGTCCATGATCGGCACTTCTTCGGCCGACAGGTCGATGTAGGCGTTGTCCAGCCCCAGTCCGGCGAACGCCGACATCAGATGCTCGATGGTGGACACCCGCGCCCCATCCTTGATGAGCGTGGTACCAAGCATGGTTTCGCCGACGTTCTCGGCATACGCCGGCACGTCGATCCGCGCTTGCAGATCGGTGCGGCGGAACACCACTCCGGTATCCACCGGAGCGGGCTGCAGCACCATCAGCACCTTCTTGCCGGAGTGCAATCCCACGCCGGTGGCGCGAATCGTGTTCTTCAGGGTTCGTTGGCGAAGCATGGACCCTCCACACGGGGTCAGACGATCAGTGCAGGCGGAAAACTCGCGCAGAAACTCTCTACATTTCATGCGCCGGCCCTGGCGAGGCGAGACACAAACCCACTTCCCGTCATTCCCATGCAAGCGGAAATCCACTCTTCTGGATGCCCGCCTGCGCGGGCATGACGAAAAAAAGCAGGGCGCCGAAATCTCGTAGCAGACTCAACCAGCAGAGGCCGTGGCGATCAGATCAGCGCCGCGCGACGCCTGCAATCGATGCGCGCGCACCGTAGCACCGCCTGCCAGGCACGGACAAGCCTCTGACTTGTCCGCGCCTTTCGCGGCATCGCACATCCGGCGAGGGACTCACACCGGAAATGCGCTGGTGCGTTACGCCCCGATGCTCAGTCCGCCTGCCGACGCAGGAACGCCGGAATGTCGAGCATCGAGGTGTCGTCCACGTTCAACCCGTCGCCCACGGCCCGGCGCGGCGCCTGTCCGTCACGCTGGTTGCGGATGTACGTCGGCACATGCAGATCGTCCAGCGTCGGCACACGCGAGCTGCGGCCGCCGGGGATGGCGGTCATCTTGCGCGCATCCGTCGGCTGCTGGGCCTGCGCCACCGGACGGCCAATGCCCGTCGCCACCACCGTCACGCGGATTTCCTCGCGCATCTCTGGATCGATCACGCAACCGACGACCACATTGGCGTCCTCGGAGGCGTACTGCTTCACCGTGTCACCGACGACGCTGAACTCGCTCGTGCGCAGATCCATGCCCGCGGTCACGTTGATCAACAGACCATGCGCGCCGGACAGGTTCACATCCTCCAGCAGCGGGCTGGACACAGCGGCCTCGGCCGCCTCGCGCGCACGGTTTTCGCCGCGGCCCGAACCCGAGCCCACCAGC
>JBDHQY010000451.1:0-2802 GCA_039807315.1 Steroidobacter sp.
GTGGTGCCGACGCTGTGCGACTACATCCGCATTCCGAACAAGTCGGTCAATTTCGATCCGCAATGGGCCGAACACGGCCACATGGAGCGCGCCGCGCAGCTGCTGCGCTCATGGTGCGAGGCGAACGCGCTGCCCGGCATGAAAATCGAACTGATGCGGCTGCCGAACCGCACGCCGCTGCTGTTTCTCGAAGTGCCTGGAACGCTGCAGCGGCCCGACACCGTGCTGATGTATGGACACATGGACAAACAGCCGGAATTCACCGGCTGGCTGCCAGGACTGGATCCCTGGACGCCGGTGTTGCGCGACGGGCGCTTGTACGGACGCGGCGGTGCGGATGACGGCTATGCCGTCTTCGGCTCGCTGCTCGCCCTGCGGGCACTGGCGCAGCAGAAGATTCCCTACGCCCGTTGCGTGATCCTGATCGAAGCCGGTGAAGAAAGCGGCAGCCCGGATCTGCCGGCGTATATCGACGCCCTGGTCGATCGCATCGGCGAACCCTCGCTGGTCGTCTGTCTCGACGCGGAGTGCAGCAACTATGACCAGTTCTGGTGCACGACTTCCCTGCGCGGCAACCTGATCGGCACGCTGCGCGTTCAGGTGCTGAGCGAAGGCGTGCATTCCGGCATGGCGAGCGGCATCGCAGCTTCCAGCTTCCGCATCGCGCGCCAGCTGCTGGCACGCGTGGAAGATGCGGCAACGGGACGGATTCTGGTAGACGCGTTGAACGGTCCCGTTCCGGCGGACCGCGAGAAGCAGGCGCGCGACGCGGCACAGACGCTGGGCGACGAAGTGTTCCGCAAGCTGCCGTTCGTCGACGGCATGCAACCCGTGTCCGAGGATCCGGCCGAGCTGTTGCTCAACAGCACCTGGCGCCCGACGCTTTCGGTCACTGGCGTGGACGGCATTCCACCGGTGAGCAGCGCCGGCAACGTGTTGCGCCCAATGACGGCGCTGGTGCTGTCCTTCCGCCTGCCGCCCGGCGTCGATCCGCAGCGTGCAGCGGCAAGCGTCAAGCGCACGCTGGAGAGCGATCCGCCGTACGGCGCGCACGTGAGCTTCGAGGTGGAATCGAGCATGGGCGGTTGGAATGCGCCGGCCACCGAGCCGTGGCTGACAGCGGCGATCCAATCGGCCTCGAGCCATTTCTTCGGCCGCGACGCGATGTACATGGGAACCGGCGGCAGCATTCCGTTCATGGGCATGCTCAGCGAGAAATTCCCGCGCACCCAGTTCCTGGTGACGGGCGTGCTCGGCCCGCATTCGAACGCTCACGGGCCGAACGAGTTCCTGGACATCGCAACCGGCAAGCGAGTCACGGCATGCGTGAGCTGGGTCGTGGCCGAGCACGCCAGACGCGCGGTGCCGTAATTCCTGATGGATTCGGCGCCGGCTTGAAGCGTGCCTGCGACAGCCTGCGCTGCAGTTTCACGCTCCAGCCAGGAAGCATCTCGGTTTGATTCGGGTTGCGACCTCGCATCGGGCTTTCCTGCTCAACTGTGCGAAGCGCGAAGCCCGGCAGGATCGTTCGAGTGCCGGTGTACGTCGCGGAAGTAAACATGACCGACAGCGCGGAAATTTCCGTAATCGACGTCTACCAGCGCCACGGCGCAGTGTGGGCCGAGCTGCGCGGCGACACCTTGGTGGAGAGTGCGTGGCTCGATCGGTTCTGCAACCTGATACCGTCCACAGCTGCGGTGCTCGACATTGGCTGCGGCTCGGGCCTGCCGCTCGCGCGCGAGCTGATTCGGCGCGGTTTCGACGTAACCGGAGTGGACGGCACACCGACCATGCTGGAGCTGTTCCGCCGCAATCTGCCAGGTACCCCGGCGTATCTCGCGGACATGCGCCAACTTGCTTTAGATCGACGTTTCGCCGGGCTGCTCGCTTGGGATAGCTTCTTCCACCTCTCGCCTGAGGATCAACGCACCCAGTTCCCGCGCTTCCAGACCCATGCATTACCGGGAGCGGCTTTGATGTTCACCAGCGGGACTGCCGAAGGTAGCGCCATCGGCGAGCTGAACGGCGACCCTCTTTATCACGGCAGTCTTGACCCGGACGAGTACCGAAGCTTGCTCGATGCCACCGGTTTCAAGGTGATCGCACACGTAGTGGAAGACCCGGCCTGCGGTCATCGCACCGTCTGGCTGGCTCGCCAGTGCGGTTGATGGGTCGGCGGCTTGGTCGGGCCGGAGACTAGAAGTCTGCCCGACCGCTTGCCACCGAACCGGAATTCGAACGCAGGTGCTACCGGCTGGAGTCGCCTCACGCCGCCAGCGGATTCGGCTCGGCGTGCTTCTTGACGTTGTCCCAGACGTCGCCGAACGCGGCAGTGATGTTGCCGCGCACCTTGTCGACCACCGGGAAATCCTCGGTCAGGTCGTCGATGCGCACCACATTGCGCGGCTTACCCTTAGGAAAATTGCTGCGCACGGTGAAGATGACCCGCCCTTCCACCGGCACTTCGCCGATCAGCAGCTTCACCGCGGCCATGCGGTCGTACAGCGCGTGCTGCGGGTTGGCGAAGGCATAGCGGCGCTTCTTGCCGATCGCCGCCCACTCCAGCATCTGCTCGCCGCCGAACACGGCGCCCGGCAGGTCCAGCAGGTCCACCACCAGCACGCCGCGCTGGGTCAGCAGCAGATAGTTCACGTGGATCTGGCCACCGTTACCGTTGGGCAGCAGCACGTTCTTCAACATCTCGTAGGCGATGCTGGCGATGGCGGCGTCGATCGCGCGGCGCGCTCGAAACGCCCGGATGCGCAGAAAAACCCAGACCGCGAGCGCCAGCATTGCCAGGAT
>JBDHQY010000452.1:0-2789 GCA_039807315.1 Steroidobacter sp.
GTGGCCGGGTCGCCCACGCCGCCCGAAATTGCCGCTGTATGCCCTGGCTCACGCGGATCGGTTGCGGGCCTTGGCCTACGTCGTGCTCGCGCCCGGGGCGGTCGAGTACCGAGGTTGGAGCGATGGAACCGACGTGGGCGCAGGCGTGGTGGCCTATCCCAGAGGCATGCGCATCGATCTGGGCGATCCAACCGACTGGGACTCACTGCTGCATCACTGGCGTTTCACGCTCACCCGGCTGGCCGAGCATTACGTCGCGGGTGACGCGAGCGTGGATCCGCTGCCGCAGGAGTGCGCGACGTGCCATCTGAGCACGCTGTGCCGGATCCACGAGCTCGCGATGATCGAGCGCGAAGGCGAGGCGGGCAACGATGACTAGCGACGCGGCAGCACGCGCGGCGGCCCTCGATCCGCAACGCTCGTTCATCGTCCAGGCGCCGGCGGGCTCGGGCAAGACCGAGCTGCTGACGCAGCGCTATCTGCGCCTGCTGGGAACGGTCGAGTATCCTGAACAGATCCTCGCCATCACGTTCACGCGCAAGGCGGCGGCCGAGATGCGCTCGCGTATTCTCAGTGCCTTGGAGAAGGCGACCGAAGTACCGCCGGAAGCGGCACACAAACGCGCCACCTGGGAGCTGGCCCGAGCCGTGCGCACGGCGGACGCTCGATATCAGTGGCGCCTGGCGGAACAGCCGTCGCGGCTGCGTATTCAGACCATCGATGCGCTGAATGCATCGCTGGCGCGCCGCCTGCCTCTGCTGGCGGCAACCGGCTCGGGCCTGGAACCGACCGACGATCCCGGGCCCTTGTACGAAGCGGCCGGCAGACGCTTGATCGAACGGCTGGGCGATCGCAGCGACGTGGCCGCGCAGCTCGAGCGGCTGATCGTGCATCTGGGCAATCGGGTCGACCGCCTGATCGAGCTGTTGAGCGATCTGCTGGCAAAACGCGATCAATGGTTGCATCCCGTGGTGCAGGTGCGCGCCAGCGACAACCTGCGCGCCACCTTGGAAGGGACGTTGCAGCGTGTCATTCGGCGGCATCTGGCGCTGGTGTGCGAAGAATTGGGTGACGACCGCTGCCGCGAGCTGCACCAGCTGCTGCTGTTTTCGGCCGGCAATCTGCTGGCAAACGATGGTCTCGACCCAGCGCGTCGCACAGTGCTGGAAATCTGCATCGGCCGTGACTCGCCGCTGGGCACCACCAGCGAAAGCCTCGGCGCGTGGCGCGCGATTGCGACGATGCTGTTCAAAAAGGACGGCGAGCCGTACAGCACCGTCAACAAGGGCCACGGCTTCCCGACCACCAATCGCGACATGAAGGCGCGGATGCTCGACGCGTTGCATTCGATACGCTCGGATGCGCAGCTGTGCGAGCACCTGCTGGAACTGCACACGCTGCCGGATCCTGTCTACAGCGACGATCAATGGCGAACGCTGCTGGCGCTGCTGCAGCTGCTGCCGGCAGCCGTGGCGGAGCTGCAGCTGGTATTCCAGGCGCAGAGCAAGGCCGATTATGTCGAGGTCGCCCTGCGAGCATTGCGCGCGCTGGGCCCTCCGGAAGAACCGACCGATCTGGCGCTGGCGTTCGACTATCGGCTGCAACACATCCTGGTCGACGAGTTCCAGGACACTTCCTTCAGTCAGCTCGATCTGCTGGAACACCTGACGGCGGGCTGGAGCGACGGCGACGGCCGCACACTGTTCTGCGTCGGCGATCCGATGCAGTCCATCTACCGCTTCCGTCAGGCCGAGGTCGGCCTGTTCATCGGCCTGCAGCAGCAGGGCCTGCGCAATATTCGTCTCGAACCGCTGCGGCTCGAAGCCAATTTCCGCTCCACCTCGACGTTGGTGAATTGGGTGAACGCCGTCTTTCCGGATGTGCTCGCCGCGCGCAACGATGCGGAGCAGGGCGCAGTACGCTACAGCCCAAGTACAGCAGCGCTGACCAATGCGAGTACCGGCGTCCGTGTTCACGCCTTTGCCAACGGCGACAAGGAAACCGAAGCCGCGCGTGTGATTGCTATCGTTCGCGAAGAGCTGGAACGCGATCCGACGGGAAGCATCGCCGTACTGGTGACGGCGCGGACTCACGTCGATGCAATCGCTCGCGGGCTCATGCTGGCAGGCATCGAGTTCCAAGCCGTGGAGATCGAGCAGTTGCAGCAACGCCCGGTGGTCCAGGACCTCATCTCGTTGACCCGCGCACTGGTGCATCTGGCCGATCGCACTGCCTGGCTGGCCGTCTTGCGCGCTCCCTGGTGCGGCCTGGCCTTGACCGACCTGCATGCGCTCGAGGCCGAGCCCGATCTCACTGTCGAAGAGACAGTCGCTGCGGCATTGCATACCCGGCCGCTGTCGGCAGATGGGCGGGCACGCTTGCAGCGCGCTCATGCGGTGCTGAGCGCGGCGCTGGCGGAGCGAGGACGATGGCCACTGCGAGCATGGGTCGAGCGCACATGGAATGCGCTCGGCGGACCCGCAACGCTCGACCGAATCGAGGATCTCGACGACGCCGAAGCGTTCTTCGATCGTTTAACGGACATCGAGACCGTGGGCGACCTGGAGGACGTTGCGCGACTGGAGGAACAGCTGCAGCGGCTGTTCGCCAGCTCGCAGATCCATGGACAGCCGCGGGTGGAGCTCATGACCGTCCACGCCGCCAAGGGGCTCGAATTCGATACCGTGATCCTGCCCGGACTGCAACGCCACAGCCGCTCCGAAGATCGGCAGCTGCTGCGCTGGACCCGCATCGCCGGCGCGGAAGGCGGAATGGTGCTCGCGCCCATC
>JBDHQY010000453.1:0-2786 GCA_039807315.1 Steroidobacter sp.
CTGTTCGCCCGCCAGTTCGGTACGCCCAACTACGCGGCGCACGGCGGCTTCTGTTCGGTGAACATGGCCGCCGGCATGATCTACACGATCGGCGGTTCGTTCTGGGAATTCGGCGGCCCGGACCTCGATCGCGCCAAGCTGTTCGTGATGATCGGTACCGCCGAGGATCATCATTCCAACCCGCTCAAGATGGCCATCGCCAAGTTCAAGCGCGACGGCGGCCGCTTCGTCTCCATCAATCCCGTGCGCACCGGCTACTCGGCGATCGCCGACGAATGGGTGCCGATCCGACCCGGCACCGACGGCGCGCTGCTGCTGGCCTTCCTGCACGAGATCATCGCCAAGGGCCTCTACGACCGCGACTTCCTCGTCAGGTACACCAATGCCGGTCAGCTCGTGAATGCCGACGAGAAGAGCGACGAGTTCGGCATGTTCCTGCGCACCGAGGTGCCCGAGGAAGAGGCTTGCTACGATCCGCAGGACAAGCTCTGGTGGGACCGCAACACCAACACGTCGGTGGTGACGCACAAACCGGGCGCCGATCCCTTTCTGTTGGGCAAATTCGACCTTCATGGCGTGCCGGTGAAGCCGTCGTTCCAGTTGCTGAAGGAACGCGTCGCGCAATACTCGCCGGAATGGGCCGAGGGCGTCACCGGCGTGCCGGCCGACACGATCCGCCGGCTGGCGTATGAAATGGGCGTCACGGCGCGCGACCAGCGCATCGAACTGCCGATCGCCTGGACCGACTCCTGGGGCAACGAGCACGATACCGTCACCGGCAATCCCGTTGCCTTCCACGCCATGCGCGGCCTGGCGGCACACTCGAACGGCTTCCAGACCATCCGCGCGCTGGGCATCCTGATGTCGCTGCTCGGCACCATCGACCGCCCCGGCGGCTTCCGCCACAAGGCGCCGTTTCCGCGGCCGATTCCGCCCTGTGCGCGTCCGCCCAACCACCCGCAGGCGGTGCAGCCGAACCGGCCGCTCGACGGCATGGCGCTCGGCTGGCCCGCCGATCCCGACGATTTGTTCGTCGACGAGAACGGCGGCCCGGTGCGGCTCGACAAGGGCTTCTCGTGGGAGTATCCGCTGTCGGTGCACGGCCTGATGCACAACGCCATCACCAACGCCTGGCGCGGCGATCCGTACCGCATCGACACGCTGCTGATCTTCATGGCCAACATGGCCTGGAACTCGACCATGAACACGGTCGAAGTCCGGAAAATGTTGAACGACAAGGATGAGCAAGGCGAATACAAGATTCCCTTCATCGTCGTCGCCGATGCCTTCCAGTCCGAGATGACGGCCTTCGCCGACCTGATCCTGCCCGACACGACCTACCTCGAGCGTCACGACGTCATGTCCATTCTCGACCGGCCGATCTCGGAATTCGACGGCCCGGTGGATTCCGTGCGCATTCCCGTGGTGCCGCCGACCGGCGAGTGCAAACCCTTCCAGGAAGTGCTGATCGAGCTCGGCTCGCGCCTCAAGCTGCCGGCCTTCGTCACCAAGGAGGGTCAGCGCAAATACCGCGACTACCCGGACTTCATCGTCAACTACGAGACCGAGCCCGGCTCGGGCATCGGCTTCCTGGCCGGCTGGCGCGGCAAGGGCGGCGAGAAGCATTTGCGCGGCGAACCGAACCCGGCCCAGTGGGAGATGTACGCCAAGAACGATTGCGTTTTCCACTACGAATTGCCCAAGAGCTACCAGTACATGCGCAACTGGAACAAGGGTTATCTCGAATGGTCGCAGCGCAACCGCATCACGCGCTATGCCGAACCCATCCTGATCCATCTCTATTCCGAGGTGCTGCAGAAATTCCGCACCGCGGCGCAGGGCAAGGGCTACACCCGCAAGCCGCCGGCGCATCTGGCCAAACGCGTCGAGACCTATTTCGACCCGCTGCCCTTCTACTACGACACGCTGGAGGGGCAGGCGACCGACAAACATAAATATCCGCTCGCCGCGATCACCCAGCGGCCGATGGCGATGTACCACTCCTGGGATTCGCAGAACGCCTGGCTGCGGCAGATCCACGCCCACAATCTGCTCTACGTGAACACGCACACGGCGCGCGTCAATGGCATCGAGGACGGCGACTGGATCTGGGTCGAGTCGCAGTGGGGCAAGGTGAAGTGCATGGCCAAGCATTCCGAGGCGGTGGAGCCGGGCACGGTGTGGACCTGGAACGCCATCGGCAAGGCGGCCGGCGCCTGGAACCTGGCGCCCGACGCCAACGAGTCGCAACTTGGCTTCCTGCTCAATCACCTGATTTCCGAGGAACTGCCGACCAGCGACCAGGGCGGCGACCGACGCGTCTCCAACTCCGATCCGATCACCGGCCAGGCGGCGTGGTTCGACGTGCGCGTGAGGATTTCGAAAGTCAGTGATGGCGACACGCCGCCCGAAGCACAACGGACGGAGCCGCAGTTCGAGCCGCTCAAGCCTTACCCCGGACAAGCGCAGCGCAAGTCGGTGTGGAATTTCTTCGCGGGAGCCAAGAAATGACCCAACTCGACAGCAAGGACCACTCGCTATGACCCAGCTCGCGTTGGTCATCGACCTCAACGTCTGCGTCGGCTGCCATGCTTGCGTCACCAACTGCAAGGAGTGGAACACTTCCGGCCCGGCCGGCCCGATGGTGGACCAGAACCCTTACGGCAAGGATCCGACCGGTACTTTCTTCAACCGCGTGCAGACTTTCGAAGTCGGCGAGTTCCCCAACACCGAGACGGTGCATTTCCCGAAGTCCTGTCTGCACTGCGAAGACCCGCCCTGCGTGC
>JBDHQY010000454.1:0-2780 GCA_039807315.1 Steroidobacter sp.
CGTATGTCGTTGATCCTGCGAGCCGCAGGCACGGGCGGCCACCACCACGACCAGCGGCCGCAGCCGTTTGCCGCCGCTGCCGACGATGTACTCGGCGACCTGGTTGACCAGCACCACGTCGCTGGCCAGGCGGTTTCTGATGACGCGATCGATCTCGCGCAGGTCGTCGGCGACCAGCTGTTTGACGGACTCGAAGCTCATGCCGGGGAAGGAAAAACGAAGGACGGCGAATGGTAGCCGAATAGCGACGCCCGCGGGGTGGCTCTGCAGCGGCCGCCCGGCCGCTGCGTGGGCATTCAAAGGCTTGCCTGTGGCGGTGCTTCTCCGTACACTTCGCGGCCTTTTCCGCCGGGGTCCTCCCGGTGCGCTGGAGTCCTTGAAGATCATGTACGCCGTAATCGCCACGGGTGGCAAGCAGTATCGCGTCAGCGAAGGGTCGGTCCTGCGGATCGAGAAGCTCGAAGCCGAAGCCGGCGCCAACGTGGAATTCGACAAGGTTCTGCTGCTGGGCGAGGGCGACAAGGTCCAGGTCGGCTCGCCGTATCTGAGCGGCGGCAAGGTGCTCGCCACCGTGCAGAGCCACGGCAAGGGCGACAAGAAGACGATCGTGAAATTCCGTCGTCGTAAGCACTATCTGCGTCAGGGCACTCATCGCCAGCCCTACACCGAAGTGAAGGTCACCAGCATCGTCGGCGCCTGAGCCGGCGGTCCCAAGCGAAGATTTGAGGTAACACAGCCATGGCACACAAAAAGGCAGGCGGCAGTACCAAGAACGGCCGCGAATCGGAATCGAAGCGCCTGGGCATCAAGAAGTTCGGCGGCCAGCAGGTGCTGGCCGGCAACATCCTGGTGCGTCAGCGCGGCACGGTCTATCGCGCTGGCGACAACGTCGGTACCGGCACGGATTACACCCTGTTCGCCAAGACGGCGGGCCGCGTGCATTTCCGCAAGAAAGGCGTGGCGCAGCACACCTTCATCAGCGTGCTGCCCGAGTAAGCGCCTCGAGGTTCAACCGATCTCCATGTCGGAAAGAGAACCCCGGCCGTAAGCTGGGGTTTTTTTTGGTAGCCACCGTTTCCGGCGGCTACCCTTCGGGCCATCGCTGGCGCGATGCCGAGAATCGCTCCCGGCGATTTTTTGGAAGCCAACTACTTATGCGTTTCGTCGACGAAGCCACGATCAAGGTCACTGCCGGCCACGGTGGGCGCGGCGCGGTCGGTTTTCGCCGCGAGAAGTTCATTCCCTTCGGCGGCCCGGACGGCGGCGACGGCGGCAAGGGTGCGGATGTCTATCTGATTGGCGTGCAGGGCATCAACACCCTGGCGGACTTCCGCTTCAATCGCGCGTTTCGGGGGCCCAACGGCCAGCCGGGAGGCAGCGCCGAGTGCACCGGGGCGGGCGGCGAAGATCTGATCGTGCCGGTACCCATCGGCACGGTCGTGACCGATATCGAGACCGAGGAGCAGCTGGGCGACGTGACCGAAGCCGGGCAGCTGCTGCTGGTCGCCAAGGGCGGCAAGGGCGGCTGGGGCAACGTGCGCTTCAAGAGCAGCACCAACCGTGCGCCGCGCAAAGCCATGCCGGGGCTTCCAGGCGAGAAGCGGGAGCTGAGGCTGGAAATGAAGGTGATGGCCGACGTTGGCCTGCTGGGTCTGCCGAATGCCGGTAAATCGACTCTGATCCGCGCCGTTTCCGCAGCCAAGCCCAAGGTTGCTGATTACCCGTTCACCACCCTGCATCCGAACCTGGGCGTGGTGCGGGTCGGTGAGCACCGCAGCTTCGTGATGGCCGATATCCCGGGGCTGATCGAAGGAGCCGCCGAGGGAGCGGGGCTCGGCATTCAGTTTCTGAAGCACTTGCAGCGCACCGGGCTGCTGTTGCACCTGGTGGACATCGAGCCCCCCGACCCGCAGGCCGATCCGGTGCAGGATGCCCGCGCCATCGCCGCCGAATTGAAGAAGTTCAGCGCCGATCTGGCCAGGAAAGAGCGCTGGCTGGTACTGAACAAGGTCGATCTGCTGCCTGCCGACGAGGCCGACAAGCGCTGCAGGGAAATCGTGCGGCGACTGCGCTGGAAAGGGCCGGTCTTCCGTATCTCGGGTCTGGCGCACAAGGGAACGCAGGAGCTCTGCCAGGCCATCATGAGCCGGCTGGACGAGATCGCCGTCGAGCGCGCCGAAGCCGAGCAGACCTAGTGGTCCGTATTGGCTGGTCTGGGTAGCGCGTCATTGCCGCGAAGTGGGAATCCAGATGGATGCCCGCCTGCGCGGCACGGCGAACTAAGACTCGGCTGTTCTGCTCAAGGCCCGACTGTTTGGCGCACGAGCGGCTCTGGGTGGGATGGCTGGTCAGGATGTGGTGTGAAGTGACCAGGCATACAAAAAAGCCGGGCTCTGCCCGGCTTTTTTGCTTCCGGCCTGCGGCCGGTCGAAAGCGCAGCGAACCTTTACTGGGCCGCCATTTCTTTCACGCGGGCGTTCAGCGCGCTCTTGTGGCGCGACGCCTTGTTGCGGTGAATGATGCCCTTGTTGACCATCGAGTCGATGATCGGGCCGGCAGCCTTGAGCTTGGCAGCCGCTTCAGCCTGGTCGCCTGCCTGGACGGCGTTCACCACGCTTTTGATGGCGGTACGCAGTTTCGAGCGCGTGGCCACGTTTCTGGCACGGCGCTTGATGGTCTGGCGGGCACGCTTTTCGGCTGACTTGATATTGGCCACGGACGTAGAGGCTCCAAAAATGAGGCGCGAATTCTGCCGATCAGGCGCCGCCAAGGCAAGCGAA
>JBDHQY010000455.1:0-2769 GCA_039807315.1 Steroidobacter sp.
GGCGCTGCCGACGCCGAAGCAGCTGGAAGCCGCCGGCGCGACGATCGGCGAAATCCGGATCGTCAACGGCGACGTGTTCGATACCGATCTGCCGGGAGAGAACAAGAGCCTGTTCCGGCTCGCCAACAAGCTGCACATCGAGACCCGCCCGGCCGTCATCCGTTCGCAGCTGCTGTTCAAGGAAGGCACTGCCTATTCGGCCGCGCTGGTGCGCGAAAGCGAGCGCATCCTGCGCTCCAACAAGTATCTGTTCGATGCTCACATCACGCCGCTGGCGTACCACGACGGCGTGGTCGACCTCGAAGTGCGCACGCGCGATGTCTGGACGCTGAAACCCGGCGTCAGCTTCGGCCGCAAAGGCGGCAAGAACGAAAGCGGCTTCGAGTTCGAGGAGTCGAACCTGCTGGGACTGGGCAAGGAGTTCGAGCTGTCCTATTCGCAGGATGTGGATCGCGATTCGACCCTGGTGCGCTACAGCGATCCGCATCTGTTCAGCGGCTGGAATCGTCTCAAAGCAGCCTATTCGAGCAACAGCGACGGCAAGCTGCGCCAGTTCTCGCTGGACCGGCCGTTCTTCTCGCTGCAGACGCCGTGGTCGGCCGGTGTCAGCGTCGGCGACTGGGATCGCATCGACTCGCGTTACGACCTGGGCGAGGTGGTCGACAAGTTCCGGCACACCGAGCGCGAAGCGGAAGTGTTCGGCGGCTGGTCGGCGCCGCTGTCGGGCACGTGGGTGCGGCGGTTGTCGCTCGGCATGAGCTATCGCCGCGACCGCTTCGACTTCATCGCCGATCCGGCCAGTGCCGGGGTGTTGCCCGAGGATCGCCAGCTGACCTATCCATTCGTCGAGCTGGAACTGCTGGAGGATGCCTACGAGGAGCGCCGCAATCAGGACCAGATCGAGCGCACCGAGGACATCTACACCGGCACGTCGCTGAAGCTGCGGCTGGGCTATGCGTCCCGGGATTTCGGCTCGGATCGCGACGCCTGGCTGTTGTCGCTGCAGGCCGGCACCAGCCTCGAGTTCGATCAGGACCAGCGCCGCACGCTGCTGCTCAATGCGGAAGGCGAGACCCGCATCGAAAGCGGTGATCTGCGCAACGCGCAGCTCAGCGGGCAGGCGCGTTACTACTGGCGCCTCTCGGAACGACAACTGTTCTATGCCTCGCTGAGCGGCATGGTCAGCGATCATCTGGATGCGGAACAGCAGATCCTGCTGGGCGGCGACAATGGTCTGCGCGGCTATCCGTTGCGCTTCCAGGACGGCACTTCGCGCGCCTTGCTGACGCTGGAGCAGCGCATCTACACCAAGTACTACCTGTTCCGGCTGTTCAACGTGGGCGGCGCGATGTTCTTCGACATGGGTCGCACCTGGGGGCGGGGCAATGCCGGCGGCACTTCGCAGGGCTGGCTCAAGGACATCGGCGTCGGCTTGCGGCTGGGTTCGAGCCGTTCCGCCTTCGGCAACGTCATCCACATCGACCTGGCGATGCCGCTGGACGGCGGCAACGACATCGACGATCTGCAGCTGCTGGTCGGGACTAAGCGCAGCTTCTAGGGAAGGTCTGATTTACTCGTTCCTGGTCATTCCCGCGCAAGCGCGAATCCATCGTAAACAGCGCCTTGGACTCCCGCCCCCGATCAAGTCGTGGGCAGATGCGGTGCGGGAGTGGCGAGCAAATCAGATCTTCCCCGGGGCAATATCCGCCGCTCAGCGCTCGGTGATCGGTGCCCAGTCCGGTTGCTCCGAGACACGAGCGTGCCAGGCACGTATGTTGGGATAAGGCGCCAGATCGAAGCCGCCTTCGTGCGCGACATGCGTGTATGCGTACAGGGAAACGTCCGCCAGCGAGTAGCGATTGCCCGCCAGGTACTCGCGGCCGTGCAGTCCGCTTTCCAGAACGTCCAGCGCCGCGTAGCCGCTCTTCTTTTTCTCTATCAGCTTGTCGCCGAGCTCGGCGCGGGTCCTGTGCAGCAGACTCACCCAGAAGCGCACCGTGCCGATGTTCGGCTCGACGTGGTACTGCTCGAAGCACAGCCACTGCCACATGCGCGCCCGCTCGAACGCGTCCGCGGGGATCAGATGCGAGCCTTCGGCGAGAAACGCGATGATGGCGTGGCTCTCGGCCAGGCAGCCCCGTTGCGGCACTTCCAGCAACGGAACGCGGCCGTTGGCGTTCTTTGCCAGGAACTGCGGCGTGCGCGATTCGCCGCGCAGGATGTCGATCTCGGTCAGTTCATAGGCAATGCGCAGCTGTTTCAGCACCAGCCGCACTTTGTAGCCATTGCCGGAGGGCAGGTAATCGTACAGGCGGTACATCCTTAGAGCTCCTTGTGACGGGCCTGTCATATGGGTGTGATCCGCGGTGCCTTCCGCTCGGGCAGACCGCGTGCGCTCGCAATCTCCGCGGCATCTGCCGATGCTCGCTGGGAACGAGGTCGCTTGAATCCAATTCCTGCGGATCGTTTCCGGTCAGGCGCGCAACGTGGTTGCGCCGCGCAGGATGGCCAGCGCACCGCTGCGCACGACCTCCAGCACTTCGCTGCAGCTGCCGAGCTCGGCGATGAAGCGGTTGATTTGCGATTCGCTGTCGGTGAGTTCGACGGTAAAGCTTTCCATTTCGTCCGACAAGATCCGCGCCCCGGCCTGCCGTATCAGTTGATGCAGCCGTTCGACGTGGTTGTGCGATACGCGCAACTTGAGCAGCAGCAGCTCCCGCTCGACGTGCTGATCGCTGGTCACATCGTCCACGTTGACGACGTCGATGA
>JBDHQY010000456.1:0-2768 GCA_039807315.1 Steroidobacter sp.
CCCAGGCAGTGCGATAGATGGTGCGCAGTTCCTCGGGAATCTCGGCGATGCCCTGCACCGAGCCGTCGGCGAGCTTGATGGCGTTGCGCATCTCCTCGGTCCACAGGCCCAGCTGCTTGAGCTGCTCGACCAGGTAGCGGTTGATCTGCAGGAAGTCGCCCGAGAGCGTCTCGCGCTTGAACAGGTTGGACACCTGCGGCTCGATGCATTCGTAGCAGCCGGCGATGGAGGCGATGGTCGCGGTCGGCGCGATCGCGATCAGCAGGCTGTTGCGCAGGCCGTGCGCTTTGATTTCCTGCCGCAGCTGGTTCCAGCGTGCGGCGTCGGACGGCGTCACGTCCCAGGCGTCGAACTGCAGCTCGCCTTGCGCGGCGCGCGTTTCCGGGAAGGCGTCGTGCGGGCCGAACTCGCGCGCCAGCTCCATCGAAGTCTGCAGCGCGTGGAAGTAGATCGTCTCGGCGATCCGCGTCGACAAGGCTCGTGCCGCTTCGCTGTCGAAAGACAGCCGTAGCTGGAAGAAGACATCCTGCAGGCCCATGACGCCGAGGCCGACCGGGCGCCAGCGCATGTTCGAGGCGCGCGCACTGGCGATCGGATAGAAGTTCAGATCGATCACGCGGTCGAGCTGCCGGATCGCGACCTGGACGGTGTGCGCGAGCTTCTCGAAGTCGAACACGTAACCGGCGCTTCGATCCGGCGGCGCCGCGCCGTAGAGATTTCCATCGGAGCTTGGCGGGGCCGCGTCGGAATCGGCGTAAGCATTCCCGGCCGATACGATATGGCGCGCCAGATTGATGGAGCCGAGATTGCAGACCGCGGTTTCGCCGTTGCCGGTGACTTCGAGGATCTCGGTGCACAGGTTCGACAGGTGCACGGTGTTGCCGGGCCGGCCGGTCTGGTTGCAGGCGAGGTTGGACTTGTCCTTGAACGTCATCCAGCCGTTACCGGTCTGCGCCAGCACACGCATCATGCGTGCGTACAGATCGCGCGCCCGCAGCGTCTTTTTGGCGAGACCGCGCGCTTCGGCCTGGACGTAGGCCGTCTCGAATGCCGGCCCGAACAGATCCGGCAGCTCCGGCACTTCCTTGGGATCGAACAGCGACCAGGGCTCGTCGGCTTCGACGCGGCGCATGAACAGGTCGCAGACCCAGTTCGCCAGGTTGATGTGATGCGTGCGCCGGCCTTCGTCGCCGGTGTTGTCGCGCAGCTCCAGGAACGCTTCGATGTCCGCGTGCCATGGTTCGAGATAGGCGCAGGCCGCGCCCTTGCGCTTGCCGCCCTGGTTGACGGCCGCGACCGAGGAGTCCAGCGTTTTCAGCCATGGGACGATGCCGTTGGACAGGCCGTTGGTGGCGCGGATCAGCGAACCTTCGCTGCGCACCCGGTGCCAGGCGACGCCGATGCCGCCGGAGAATTTCGACAGCAGCGCGATGTCCCGGTACTTGTCGTAGATGGACTCGAGCGAGTCGTCCGGCGAGTCCAGCAGGAAGCAGCTCGACAGCTGCTCGTGGCGGGTGCCGGAGTTGAACAGCGTCGGCGAGCTGGCGATGTAGTCGAGATTGGAGAACAGCTGGTAGAGGTCCAGCGCGTCCTGCACCGTGGCGCTCAGCGAGACCGCGATGCGCATCCAGAACTGCTGCGGCGTCTCCGTCACCAGCCGGCGCGTCGGATGTTTCAGCAGGTAGCGGTCGTACAGCGTGCGCAGCCCGAAATATTCCAGTGCCTGCGTGCGCGAGACCTCGATTGCGTCGTTCAGCTTGCGGGCGTTCGCTTCGACGAAGCCGAGCACGCGCTCGTTGATCAGGCCGACATCGAAGCCGACGCGGATGGATTGCGAGAACGAGTACACCCCCAGGCCCTGCACCTCCTTGTCGATGAAGGCGGCGAGCAGGCGTGCGGCCAGCTTCGAATACTCGGGTTCCTCGACCATGAACGAGGCCGCGGTGCGAATCGACAGCTCGTCCAGCTCGCGCGTCGTGGCACCGTCGTAAAGACCGGCGATGGTCTTCAGTGCGACGCGCATCGGATCGACGGCGCTCAATCCTTCGCAGCAGCGCGTGACCGCGCGCACGATCTTGTTGACGTCGACGGGCTCGTGGTCGCCGCTGCGTTTGCGCACCCGCATCTGCGTGCGCGCCGTCGGCGGGGCGGTGAGCTTGAAATCGGATTGGGCAGGAGCTTGCGGCGGCGATGCGGTGGTGCGCGATGTGTCGAGTTGCATGTGCGTCTTCCCGGTCAGCGCCCGAGAAGCGAAGGGCCGACGACGACGACTGCACGTAGCAAGGAGGGTTGCCGCGCGAGCCGGGGTCGTGGCCTTCCGCTCCCGCGAGCAGAAAACGGGCCACGCCGACCTGAGATGGAGGAATGCGATCGACGCCGGGGACAGCGAGGATCGTTCCGCCAGCTCCGCCCACGAGAGCCCGACAGCCTTCGCCGCGCCTGAAGCGATCAGTCGCGACGTCCGCGGCAGGTCTTCGGGCTTTCGGGTGGGGGACTCGCGTCCGGCCTACTCGACGCGGCTTCCCGGGTGCTGCGCACCCAGTGCCGATGGCGTCTTTCGTTCCCGATTACCGCTGCGGGGCAGCTCCGGAATGGATCTTGCGAACAGATCGCACCGGATTCCCTCTTAGGCCCACCCCTTGGGGTAGGCACCGCTGGCGGACACAAGATATTGGGGTGCGACGCAGGCGTCAACTGTCGATTCGATGGGGCCTGCAGCCGGACCGGGCCGCAAAACGGGCCAACCATTGCAAACTAAATGAGAATGA
>JBDHQY010000457.1:0-2765 GCA_039807315.1 Steroidobacter sp.
CCTTGCCCGGCCGGATGGTGCCGCCGTAAACGAACACCGCCGGACGGTTCAGCCGCGCCAGCGCCATCATGCAGCCCGGTATGTTCTTGTCACAGCCGCCGATGGCGACGATGCCGTCGAAGCCCTGCGCACCCGACACGGTTTCGATCGAGTCGGCGATGACCTCGCGCGACACCAGCGAATAGCGCATGCCCGGCGTGCCGTTGGAAATGCCGTCGGACACGGTGATGGTGCCGAAGGTGGTGCTCTTGCCGCCGCAAGCGTCGACCGCCTGCGCCGCCGCCTTCGCCAGCTTGTCGATGTGCATGTTGCACGGGGTCAGATTGCTCCAGGTCGAGGCAATACCGATGGCCGGCTTCCTGAAGTCCGCGTCCTTGTAGCCGACGGCTCGCAGCATGGCGCGGCTCGGTGCCTGCGCGTGTCCGTCGACGACCTCGCTGGAATAACGCCGCACGCTGGGGCTCTGGGCGCTGGAAGCGGTGCGGGGATCGGAGTTGCTCTGTTTGCGTTTGGCCATGGTATTGGGAGCGTTGTGAACGGATAAACGAGCGGCGAAGGCGCTTTCTACACGGCAGCACGCCCGCGCGTCCACTCGTCGCACGCAGGGTGCCCGCGATCGACTACCGGTTCCGCCGCTGCACGGGCCGTGCCCGCGCGTATTTCAGTCGAGATCCGGCTCGCTGAATCGGCGCAGTCGTTGCAGCATTACGGCTCAGATGCCGGTATGCGCAATGCGCTTCTCGCGCAGCAAAACGATGAAGACACCGAGCAGCGCGATCGCACTCCCCAGCAGCATCTTCGGCGTCAGCTGGTCGTGCAGCAGAGTGACGCCGAAGAACACACCGAAGATCGGCGACAGCAAGGTGAGCGGCGACAGACTGGTGACCGGATAGCGGCTGACCAGGTAATACCAGCCGGTGTGCCCCACCATGCTCGACATGAGCGTGGTGAAAGCCAGTGCGCCCCAGCCGCTCGCGTCCGCATTGACCAGTGCCGACCATTGTCCGGACTCCAGCACCAGGCTGATCAGCAGCAGCACCGGGCCGCCGACCACGGTGATCCAGGCCTGCAGCTGCAGCGCGCCGATGTTCTTCAGGCGCTTCACGTAGATCAGCCCGAGCGAGCCGACCAGGCAGGACACGATCACCAGCAACAGACCGGGCCAATAGGCAAAGGCATGCGGATCGAACCCGATGATGACGATGCCGCCGAAGGCGAGCGCAATACCGCACCAGCGTCGCCAGCCGATGGTCTCGCCCAGCAGCCACACCGATAGCAGTGTCGAGAACGGCACGCCCATCTGATTCACGATGGCGACCAGCGATGCATCCTTCACCAGGTACAGCCCGACGAACAGCAGCGCGAAGGCTCCCGGCCCGGTGAGCATGGCGGCGGCCAGCACGTAACGCATCTGGCCGCGATGCACGCGCAGGAATGGAACCAGCAGCAGCGCCACCGAGCCGAAGCGCAGTCCGGTGAAGAAGATCGGCGGAAACTGCCCGACCCCGATTTTCGAGGAGATCAGGTTCAGGCCCCAGACCAGGTTGATGAAGATCAGGAAGACGAAGTCGCGGCCACTGAGCCAGGCGGGCTCACGCAGCGCCGAGGTGGACAGGTGTCGCGGCAGATCGCGCAAGCAGTCAGTGTTGGTAGCGGGATTTCAGCAGCGTGTACAGGGCACGAATGCATTGCGGCTCGGCGCCGACCGGCCGGCCCGGCCGATCCTTGCCGTTCCAGGCGTACAGATCCAGGTGCAGCCAGCTGCGGGTGGCGCTCACGAAGCGCTGCAGGAACAGGCCGGCGACGATCGCGCCCGCGAATCCGGAAGCGGACACGTTGTTCAGATCGGCGATCTTGCTCGACAGGTCTTCGTCGTAACCCGGCCATAACGGCAACTGCCACAGCGGATCGGCCTCGGCGAGTCCGATCTGCACCAGTTCCGGAGCCAGCGTGGCGTCGCTCGAGAACAGCGCCGGCAGCTCCGGCCCCAGCGCCACGCGCGCCGCGCCGGTCAGCGTTGCCATGTCGATGAGCAGATCGGGTTTCTCCTCGTCGGCCAGCGCCAGCGCATCGCACAGGATCAGGCGGCCTTCGGCGTCCGTGTTGCCGACCTCGACCGACAGTCCCTTGCGGGTCGACAGTACATCGCTGGGACGGAAGGCGTTCGCGGAAATCGCGTTCTCGACCGCTGGGATGATGACGCGCAGCCGTACCGGCAGCCGCGCTTCCATGACGAGTTGCGCCAGCCCCAATACCGCCGCGGCGCCCCCCATGTCCTTCTTCATGAGCAGCATCGATGCGCTCGGCTTGATGTCCAGACCGCCCGAATCGAAGCACACGCCCTTGCCCACCAGCGTCAGCTTGGGATGCGCCGCATCGCCCCACTCGATATCGATCAGCCGTGGCGCGACGGCACTGGCCCGCCCCACCGCATGCACGGCGGGAAAGCCCGCGGCGAGCAAGGCATCGCCGACGATTTCGCGATGCCGCGCCCCGTTACGCCGGGCCACATCGATGGCCGCCGCCACCAGCACTTCGGGCGACATGTCGTTGGCCGGCGTGTTGACGAGATCGCGGACCAGCGAGCAGGCGCGGTGCAGTCTTTCGACTTCGGCAACATCGACATCTTGTGGTAGCCGCAGCTGCACTGCTCGCGTCTGAGCGCAGCGCCGATAGCGTTCAAAACGATACTGGCCGTATGCCCAGCCGAATGCGAACCGCGCGGTCGCTACGGCAGCCAGCGGTTGCGCCAGATGGTAGTGGCC
>JBDHQY010000458.1:0-2759 GCA_039807315.1 Steroidobacter sp.
AGGCTACGACACCTTTCTCGGTGAACGCGGCACGCGGCTGTCCGGCGGCCAGCGCCAGCGCCTCGCCATCGCGCGCGCCCTGCTGAAAGATCCGCCGATCCTGTTGCTCGATGAGGCGACCAGCTCGCTCGATGCGGAAAGCGAGCGCGACGTGCAGGAAGCGCTGGAGCGCCTGATGCAGCATCGCACCACCATCATCATCGCGCACCGGCTGGCCACGATTCTCAAAGCCGACCGGATCGTGGTGATGGATCACGGCCGGATCGCCGCGATCGGCACGCATGCGCAGCTGCTGGAAACCAATCCGCTGTACGCCAGACTGGCGGCACTGCAATTCACCGACCTGGCGGCGGCAGCCGGCAATGGTCTGCCGCAGGAGGTCGCGCGCGAGCACGTCAGTTAACGGTCCGTAACGACTGGAGGTTTCTCGTCATACCCGTTGCGGCGGGCAGCCGGCCGCAAGGATTCCCATCGGCGCGGCAGCGACGAGCCGCGAAGCAGCCTCTACGGCGGTGAACCGAGCGTGCCTCGAGCGACAGTGGAATGAACGGCGCTTAATTACCCTGCGCGCCGCCGCAGGCTCAGGCCGCTGTCGACGGCCCCCTGATAAGCGACGGTGAAATCGTCGAAGGCCGCCAGCGCCTCCTCGACATTGGCGTTCTCCGGCAATTCGAAGGCATCGAAGCCGCAGCGCGCCATGAAGAACAGCTGATCGCGCTGGATCTTGCCCACGGCGCGCAGCTCGCCGGTGAACTTGTAGCGCTTGCGCAGCAACTGCGCCTGGCTGTAGCCGCGGCCTTCGGCCAGGCCGCTGAATTCGATGGCGACCAGCCCGATCCGCAGGAAATCGTGTTCCAGCTCCGCCACCGCATCGGTCGGTCCGAGGCGCACGCCGAGGCGTCCGTCCCACAGCCACCAGCGCTCGCGCTCCTGCTTCCAGCGGGCGAATGGCAGGATCAGCGCACGCTCGCGGCCCAACGGATCCTCGTCGGCATACCGCCAGTCGTCGACGACCCGTTCACGCTGCTTGATGAGATGGCGCATAGACGCGAGCCTTGAAAGGTTTGATGCCGATACGGCGGAAGGTATCGATGAAGCGCTCGTCGGCGGCGCGCTCTTCCACGTAGACGCCGAGAATGCGCTCCAGGGTCAGGGCCACGTCCGCGTGCGCCACCGACGGCCCGATGACCTGGCCGAGCGCCGCATCCGGGCCGCTGGCGGAGCCGCCGAGCGTGATCTGGTACCACTCCTCGCCGCCCTTGTCGACGCCGAGAATGCCGATGTGGCCGACGTGGTGATGGCCGCAGGCGTTCATGCAACCGGACATCTTCAGCTCGATGTCGCCCAGATCGTACAGATAATCGATATCGTCGAACCGCTCGTTGATCTGCCGCGCGATCGGCAGCGTGGTCGCATTGGCGAGTCCGCACAGATCCAGGCCCGGGCAGCAGATCATGTCGGTCAGCACGCCGATGTTGGCCGTGGCCAGGTCGATGGCCTGCAGCTCCTGCCACACCTCGAACAGATCGCGCTGGCGCACGTCCGCCAGCACCAGGTTCTGATCGTGGGTGGAGCGCACCTTGCCGAAGGAATACCGGTCGGCGAGCGCGGCGACACGGTCCATCTGGGCGTCGGTGATGTCGCCGGGCGGGCGACTTGGCGACTTCAGCGAAATGAAGGCGGCGCGATAGCCCGCAACCTTGTGGCGGCGCGTATTGCGCTGATACCAGTTGCGGAACTCCACCGGCTTGCCAGCGACCACGTCCTCGTCGGGCAGCTGCTGGTAATCCGGCGGCGTGAAGCATGCCTGGATGCGAGCCAGCTCAGCGGCGTCGTACGCCGGCGCGGTCTCGCGCGAGGCCTGCCACTCCGCTTCCACCATCTCGCGGAATTTCTCCGGGCCGAGCGCTTTCACCAGCACCTTGATGCGGGCCTTGTGGATGTTGTCGCGCCGGCCCTCGAGGTTGTAGACCCGCAGGATGGCCTCCAGGTAGCCCAGCAGATCCTGCTTGGGCAGGAACTCGCGGATCACGTGCCCGATCATGGGCATGCGGCCGAGGCCGCCGCCGACCAGCACTTCGAAACCGATCTCGCCCGCAGCGTTGCGCACCAGGTGCAAGCCGATGTCGTGAACCTTGGAGGCGGCTCGGTCCTGCGGCGAACCGGGGATGGCGATCTTGAACTTGCGCGGCAGGTACGAGAATTCGGGATGCAGCGTCGCCCACTGGCGCACGTACTCGCACCACGGACGCGGATCCTCGATTTCATCGGGCGCGATCCCGGCGAGATGATCCGCCGTGACGTTGCGGATGCAATTGCCGCTGGTCTGGATGGAATGCATCTGCACGCTGGCCAGCAGCGCCAGGATGTCCGGCACCAGCTCCAGCTTCGGCCAGTTGTATTGCAGATTCTGACGCGTGGTGAAGTGGCCGAAGCCCTTGTCGAACTCGCGTGCGATGCGCGCGAACATGCGGACCTGGCGGCTATCCAGCAGCCCGTACGGGATCGAGATACGCAGCATCGGCGCGAAGCGCTGGATGTACAGCCCGTTGCGCAGACGCAGGGAACGGAAATCGTCCTCGTGCAGCTCGCCGGCCAGGAAACGCCGCGTCTGATCCCGGAACTGGGCCACGCGCTCCTCGACAAGCCGTTGATCGATCTGATCGTACTGGTACATGGCGCCGGACTGTAGCCGCCGCCTCCGGGGCCATGAAATAAGCTTTGGATATGAGCTGATAAGAAGCCGCGTCACCGCGCGG
>JBDHQY010000459.1:0-2756 GCA_039807315.1 Steroidobacter sp.
GAGCCGATGCAGCTGCAGCGGCAGAGCCTGGGCCTGAAGGTACTGGGTTTCCTGTTGGTGTTCTTCCTGTTGGCGTATTTCCTCAAGAAGGAGTACTGGAAGGACGTGAAGTGATCTGAGCTCACCGCGCTCGGCCTGCGCCACGACGGCAGGCCGGACCGGCGCCACAGGCACTTCGAATCCTTGCAGCCGGAATAACGCGCGTGATGACGCTCTTCTCAAAGGCCGACGATGTGTGGAGTCACCGCACGCGAATCGTGCTGGCCGAGAAGGGCATCCAGATCGAGACCATCGACGTCAGCGACGGCAATCTGCCGGAAGACCTGCTCGACCTGAATCCCTATCACAGCCTGCCGACGCTGGTGGACCGGGATCTGGTGCTGTACGACTCGCGTGTCATCATCGAGTACTTGGACGAGCGCTTCCCGCATCCGCCGCTGATGCCGGTGGATCCGGTGGCACGGGCGCAGTTTCGCCTGGCGCTGTTCCGCATCGAGCGCGATTGGTACAGCCTGGTGCAGCAGATCGGCGATGCGGACCGCAAGGTCGGCCAGCGGGCGCGCAAGATCCTGCGCGACAGCATCCTGGCCAGCGCCGACGTGTTCAAAGCCAAGCCGTATTTCCTCTCGGACGAGTTCTCGCTGGTCGACGCCACCATCGCTCCGGTGCTGTGGCGCCTGACGGGCTGGGAAATCGATCTGCCGCCGCAGCAGGCCCAGGCGATCACGCGCTACATGAATCAGGTGTTCGCGCGTCCCGCCTTCCGCCACAGCCTGTCGCGCCTCGAGCAGGAAATGCGTGCCTGAGAATCTCTCAAGGCCCCAGTCATGACCGACGTTCCCGTTCTGAAGTCTCGTCGCCCGTACCTGTTGCGGGCCATGCACGAGTGGATCTCGGACAATCAGCAGACGCCGCACATCGTGGTCGATGCCTCGATCGAGGGCGTGGATGTGCCGCGGCAATACGTGCAGGGCGGCAAGATCATTCTCAACATCAGCCTGAACGCCACCAGCGGCCTGAATCTGAGCAATGAGGGCGTGGTGTTCCGCGCCCGTTTCGGGGCCGCGACCTACGATGTCAGCGTCCCCATCATCGCAGTGCTGGGAATTTACGCACGCGAGACCGGACAGGGCATGATCTTCTCCGAAGCCGATGCGCCACCGCCGCAGACTCCGCCCGAGCCGGGACCGACCGGTACCGGCAGCGAGGCCAAGCGCAGCCGGCCCACCTTGAAAGTAGTGAAGTGATCCAGCGGCGCGCCATGCGCCGCATGACGGCCCACGTCGGAATCCCGCCGCTTTGGCGGAGCCCAGAGCAACCGTGATGCTCTGGGAAACGATGCCGCTTACGGGTTCAGTCGCGTCGCGTGCCAGGCGCCGGCGCTGAAGGAATACTCATCGGCCCGAGCCAAATCGCGCTTCCATACCGCGCGATCGTGCACGCGCCCGGGTCCTTCCACCCACAGCTCCAGCGTGTCGATCCAGAGTCGGTGACCGCCCCAGTGCGGCGGCCGGGGAACCTCGGCGTTGGATGCGCCGGCTGGGATGCCGAGCCGATTGGCCGTGGCCTCGACTCTCGCCGCCAGTGTCGCCCGCGATTCCAGCGGCTGACTCTGTTCACTGGCCCATGCGCCGATGCGGCTGTTCAGTGCGCGACTGGCGAAGTATCGATCGCTTTCCGGCGCCGGCGAGCGGATGACCGGCCCTTCGATACGCACCTGCCGGTGCAGTCCATCCCAGAAAAACACAGCTGCGGCGCGCGGATGACCGCTCAGCTCGCGGCCCTTGCGTGACTGATAGTTGGTGAAGAAAACGACGTAGCCGTCGGTCTCGGACAGCAGCTTGCACAAGACCACTCGCGCCGACGGCGCGCTGGCCGCATCGACCGTCGCCAGCACCATGGCATCGGGATTTGGCTGCAACGCTCGTTCTCGCGCTTCGCGAAACCAGGCGGCGAACAGGGGTAGCGGGCTGGCGGGCAGCGGCTCGGGCAGAAAGGCGTTGGTATCCATGAGCGGTTTTCCGAACAGGCCGGCGACGATTATGCCAGCCCGACGGCGATCGGCGCCGACCGGCTTGGCATGGTGCCGGAGCTTGCCGGGTTCTGGCGCACCCGGTAAAAGTAAAAGGCGCAGAGTTTCCTGCAACCCGTGCCGTCCCTGATGACCCTCGAAGAACTACGCACGCGCCTGAGCGCACTGGATCAGCAGCTGCTCGGGCTGATTGCCGAAAGGCAGACGCTCAGCCGCGAGGTTGCCGAAGCCAAGCGGGCGACGGGTCGCGGAACCCGTGACTATCACCGCGAGCGGGATGTGCTGCTGCGCGCGCGCGCCACTGCCGAATCGCTGCAGCTCTCTCCCGATCTGGCTGAGTCCGTCATGCGCTTGCTGATCCGCGGCTCGCTGACGACGCAGGAGCGCATTCGGGTCGCTGCCGACGGGCGAGGCAGCGGCCATTCGGCGCTGGTGATCGGCGGCGCGGGCAAGATGGGCCGGTGGTTCGTCGAATTCCTGGCTTCGCAGGGTTACAGCGTCACCGTGGCCGATCCCACGGCACGGGACGAGGGCTTCACCTGTTTCGCAGACTGGCGCACGGCGCCGCTCGACTGCGACCTGATCGTCGTCGCCACGCCGCTGCAGATCACCAACACGATCCTGCAGGAACTGGCGACCCGCAAACCGCGCGGCATCGTGTTCGACATCGGCTCGCTCAAGTCGCCGCTGCGCCTGGGGCTCGATGCGATGCGTGACGCCGGCT
>JBDHQY010000460.1:0-2756 GCA_039807315.1 Steroidobacter sp.
CACCGACCAGCGTTCCAGCGTGCTGCACCAGATTTGCGGCCGCCAAGGCACGGGCCAGATCGCCGACCGTGAGTCCATGGCCGGCGAGCTTCTCGGGATCCAGCTCCACGCGCACGGTGCTTTGGGGACTGCCGACGGTATACACGTTGCGTGTGCCCGGCACGCGCTTGAGCTCCGCCTCGATCGAGTGCGCGACCTGGCCCAACTCGAAAGAACCGCGGTCGGCGTCCTGAGTCCACAGCGTCAGAGTGACGATCGGCACGTCATCGATGCCTTTCGGCTTGACCAGAGGCTGGAGGATGCCGGCGTTGGCGGGCCGCCAGTCCTGGTTCGAATAGATCGCGTTGTACAGCCTCACGATGGCATCGGTGCGCGGCTCGCCGACTTTGAACTGCACGCTGAGCACTGCGATCCCGGGCTTGGAAACCGACGAGATATGTTCGACCCCGGCAATCTCTCCGAGCACCTGCTCCATCGGCGAGGCGACCAGATTCTCGACCTGCTCGGCAGAGGCGCCGGGAAACGGCACCAGCACATTGGCGAAGGTCACGTCGATCTGCGGCTCTTCCTCGCGTGGCGTGACGAGCACGGCGAACAGACCCATCAGCACCGCGGCAAGGGCGAGCAACGGGGTCAAGCGGTTCTCGAGGAAGCGGCTGGCGATGCGCCCGCTCAATCCCATGCGTTCGGTCATGGCCGTGCGCTCGCCGCAGGCTTGAGCTGCTTCATCGCGGCGACGGGGTCCAGCGCCACGCACTCACCCGCCCCAAGTCCCGCGAGCACCTCGATGCTGTCGTCGAAGCGATGACCGGTGCGTATGTGGCGCAGCGAAGCACGGCCATCCTCATCCAGGACATACACGCCGGTAACTTCACTGCGCTCGACCACCGCACGCGCGGGTACCAGCAGACGCTGCGCCTCCCCGACGACGAAGCCCACTTTCACGAACATGCCCGGATACAGATCCGCGGCATTCTCCGGCAGTGCCAGACGCGCGCGGAATGTGTTGGAAGGCGTCGATGCCTGCGGAAACACCGTCAGCTGCGTCGCCTCGATGCGCCGTCCCTCCAGATAGACCGCGGCCTTCTTGATGGTGCGCACCCGCTCCACCACCGATTGCGGCATATCGACCGCGACTCGCAGAAACTGCAGTGAGATGCCGCTCATGATGAGCGAGCCCGGCGCGACGGTCTCGCCGACCTGGACGTGCCGCTTGGTGACGATGCCGGCGTATGGAGCACGGATCTCCGTATACGCCACACCTTCGCGGGCGCTTTCCAGGGCTGCTTGCGCCGCCGCAAGCCGGGCGACAGCCGTATCGCGCTCGGCGGTAACCTGATCGAGCATCGCCTTGGCGACGACCTTGCGCTCGTACATGGCCGAGATGCGCTGATGTCGAACCTCGGCTTCCGACTCGCGAGCCGTCGCTTCGCGCAACGCGGCTTCCGCCTGCAACAGGCCCGCGCGCTGCTCGGTGGCGCGCAAGCGAACGATGACTGCTCCTGCCGGAACGAAATCGTTCACGTCATAGAAGATCTCGGCAACGCGACCCGCCGTCTGCGCAGCGACCGTCCCCTGGTTGACTGCCTCGATGGTGCCATCGAGCTGGCGTTCCAGCGGCGCCGGCACCGGCTCCACGATGAACGACTCGAGCGCTGTCGCCGGCACACCGGCGGCCGACGGCCGGGCTCGCGATGGATCGGAGTCATGACAGCCCGCGGCCAGCAGTGCTGCCGCAACGAGGCCCAACCGCACGCAAGCCCGTTTAGTCCGGCACATATCAGTTGAACGCCGCGCCCGGCCGAAAGCCGAGCTTCTTGAGGATCATGGCGAGCGGACAGAATCCCGTGAAGGCCGCCTGCAGCATGTTGAGACCGACGAATGCCGCCAGCAGCAGCCAGTACGAGTTGACGAAATGTCCGAGGATCAAGCTCACGCTGACCATGGCGCCGGCAAAGGCGAGTACGATGCGGTCGATTGACATGAATGCGTCTCCTGGAGTTACTCGGTCACTGCCTTACCCGTCGCGGGATCCAGGCGTATCACGGGGAACCCCGCCGCCGTCCATGCGCCGATGCCGCCAGCCAGGTGCGCCACATCCCCGGCGCCTGCGGCCAGACGCGCAGCGGCTGCCATCGCGGAGCGCTTGCCGCTGCCGCACTGGAAAACCAGCCGGCGCGGCTCATCCGGCGGCAGCATCGAGGCATCGAACGTGGAGAGCGGATACAGCAGCGCGCCGGCAATCCTCTGGGCGGCGAACTCGTCCGGCTCACGCACGTCGATCAGCAGGATCCGCCCGTCGGCGAGCAGCTTCGCCACCTGTTGCGCCGACAGTTCTTCGATGGATTGCCGTTGCAGCTCACTCATGTTCGATGACTCCGGATAATTTCGACCTCATTATATTAGTATTTTCTGAATTAGCAATTGTTTGATTAGATGTAATTGAAATAATATGCAGGCATACTGGGCAAGCCGACGCAGGAGGAAGACTCGATGGCCGCTCGATCCCAATCACAAGCCAGGCGCGCCAAACCGCGGCAGAGCGCGCAGCAACTGCTGCCGCACGCCGAGAAGGCCGCAGCCCTGCTCAAGGCGCTCGCGAATGAGCAGCTGCTGCTGATCCTGTGCAACCTGCTCGAAGGGCCGCTTTCGGTCGGCGAGCTCAACGCCCGCCTCGAATTGAGCCAGTCGGCGCTATCGCAGCATCTGGCCGTGCTGCGCGAGTCGAATATCGTCGCGACCACGAGAGAATCTCA
>JBDHQY010000461.1:0-2749 GCA_039807315.1 Steroidobacter sp.
GCGTGAGATCGATCTTGTCGTTGAGAAAGGCGCGCCGACTGAATTCACCGGGCTGCGCCAGGCGTGCGCCGAGTTCGGCGATGCGTGCAAGCAGCAGGTCCATGACCACCGGCCCACCGTGCCCGTGCAGCTCGAGCACGTCTTCGCCGGTGAAAGAAGCAGGAGCAGGGAAGTAAAGCGCCAGTCCACCATCCAGCATCTCACCGGCAGCGTCACGAAAGACGCGCAGCGCTGCATGGCGCGGCGCCGGAAGATCGCCCAACAGATGCTGCGCGATGCTGATGACACGAGAACCCGAAACGCGCACCACGCCAATGCCGCCGCGACCCGGTGGTGTGGCGATTGCAGCTATGGTGTCGGAAGCGGAGAACGGATCTGAAGCCATGACAAATTGCGGTGATCAGCGGTTCGATGGCGAGTCTACAACGCAAGGTCGGAACAAGCCGGCGCTTGCATCGACGGGAGCGCAGCGGACCCCGGTGCCTGCCACGGCAAGTTCGATTTACTTCGCCGCACCGGCGGGAATCCATCCGCGATAACAAGACGAGTGGACGCAACGTCAGCCATCACCATGCTATGTGCTCTGCGGAAAATGCAGGGCCGACACGCAGACTGGCAAGGTACGACCGCTGCGCGCGTGTGCAGTAACCGCGGGACTCTGGTTCTCGAGTCCCGCGGAAATTCTCGGTGCAACCGTCAGTTGTTCTTCTTGTCTTCCGCCGCCACCAGCTTGTTGATGCGCCATTGCTGCGCGATCGACAGCAAGGTGTTGGTGAGCCAGTACAGCACCAGGCCGGCGGGGAACCAGGCCATGGTCACCGCCATGATGACGGGCATGAAGGCGAAGATCTTGGCCTGCATCGGATCGGTGCTGGGCATAGGCTGCAGCTTGAACTGCCCGAACATGGCCGCGCCCATCAGGATCGGCAGAATGAAATAGGGATCGCGCGTGGACAGGTCGGTGATCCAGCCGAAGAACGGCGCCTGGCGCATCTCCACGCTTTCCAGCAGCACCCAGTAGAACGCCAGAAAGAACGGTACCTGGATCAGGATCGGCAGACAGCCGGCCAGCGGATTGATCTTCTCGCGCTTGTAGATCTCCATCATCTGCCGGCCGAGCTGCTCGCGATCATCCTTGTAGCGCTCCTGGATCGCCTTGATGCGCGGCGCGATGTTGCGCATCTTGGCCATCGAGCGGCCGCTGGCGGCTGTCAGCTTGTAGAAGGCCAGCTTGATCAGGAAGGTGACGATGATGATGGCCAGGCCCCAGTTGCCGACCACGCCGTGGACTTTCTCGAGCAGCCAGAACAGGGGTTGGGAAATGATGGTGAGCTTGCCGTAGTCGGCCGTCAGCTGTAGCTCCGGACCGGTCGCGCTCAGCTGGTCCTGCAGCTTCGGGCCGACGAACAAGGTCTCCTTGAACGTATAGGTGCCGCCCGCCGCCACGGCGTGCAACGGACCACGATAGGACAGGATGTAGTCGTTGTCGGCATCGACGTTCAACTGATAGTCGTAGTTCTCGTTCACGGGCGGCACCGCGGCAGCGACGAAGTGATGCTGCAGGGCTGCGGCCCAACCGCCGGTGATACTGTTCTTGTAGCTGCGGTCGTCGGCCTTCTCCACGTTCAGCTTGCGCGAGCCCTTGCCGTCGTACACGGCCGGGCCGCGGTAAGCATAGGTCTCGACGTTGAAGTACGAGCGCTCGACGTGCTCGTAGTGACGCACCAGCTGCACATAGGAGGCGGCTTTCCATTCACTGCCCGACTGGTTGCTGACGTCGTATCTGAGATCGATGCGGTAGCTGCCGGGATGGAAGATGTAGATCTTGGTGACGGTGAGGCCATGACCGTCGCTCCAGGTCAGCGGCACTTCCAGCTGCTGCTCGCCGGCTTTCAACCGATATTCGGTCGCGGCCGACTGGAACATCGTTAGATGAGTCGGTTCGGCACGCTGATCCGCGGCGCGCAGACCGGAACGCGCAACGAACAATCCGGGGCTGCCTGTATTAAAGAGTCGTACCGGGATATTCGGCTGGTTCTTGACCTTGGGATATTTCAGCAGGTCGGCGCGCTGCAGCTCACCGCCTTGCGTGCTGATGTCCATGTCCAGCACATCGGTGACGACGCGAACGACCGGCGCGGAACTCGCGGCTGCTTCAGGAACCGGCGTACCGGTTGGGGCCGTGGGCGTGCCGGCGCTCGTCGATGGCAGGTCGGGCAATACTTGCGATGCCTGACTGTTGTCCTGGGCGGGAGTCGCGACCGAAGGTGCGGGCGCCGGCGGCGGCGCATAGTCCTTCTGCCAGGTTACGTAGTTCAGCCACAGCGCCAGACCGAGCGCGGCCCAGACGAATATTCTTTGGTTATCCATGAGAGAACGGATTCCAGCGTGAGGTGTTCGGCGCGGCCGGCGGAACCGGATCGTAGCCGCCGGCATGCCAGGGATGGCACCGCAGCAGGCGCCGAGCGGCGAGGTAGCATCCTTTCAGGGCGCCGTGATGTTCGATGGCTTCTTCGGCGTAGCAGGAACAACTGGGATAGAAGCGGCAGTTCGGCCCGAGCAGCGGCCTCAGGCAGTAGCGATAGAGCCGGATCAACGCTTTCAGGACGGCGCGCATTGCTTGCTCAGCGAACGCCAGTGTTTCTCGAGGCTGCGCACGATACTGGCATTGTCGGCAGCGCGCGCACCGGCGCGTGCATTGACCACGATGTCGACGGCAGGCAGATCATGTTGATGTTGCCGGAACGAC
>JBDHQY010000462.1:0-2741 GCA_039807315.1 Steroidobacter sp.
CCCGTTGCGGGATCCTCAGCCGTTCATGCGGGTCAGATCGACCGCCCGCTCCGGCGGCGGCTGACCGCCGCCGCTCGCCACCACGTCGCCCAGACGCGCCAGAATGCTGGCCGTCTGCATATTGCCTTCCTGCTTCAGCATGCGCGCCACTGCCAGATTCAGCAGCGCATTCGCGATGTATTCGCGCTGCGCCGCCGGCACGTCGTGCAGCATGCATTGAATCCTCTGCATCACCGACTGCAGCTGTGCCACTTCGACCCCACTGTCGTCATCGATGACGACGCGGGTCAGGCAGCGCGGCGAGAACGTGTTGGGCATGGGCAATCTCCGCGTCCGGTGTGGGGGAATGAAACCGGTCAGACAGGGGGGGCGCAGCCAGCTCACCGTGCCGGCGCCGACGGCGTTGTCCGCATCGTCAGCCACAACACCAGCGCCGCCGCGATCAAGGTGCTCAGCCAGGCCAGCAGGCCGGCAATCGCGCCCAGCGCTTCGGCCCAGCCGCGCAACGCAACGATGGCCGCGAGGATGGCGCTGGTGTGCGCCGGAAACGCGGGAAGGGGCTGGCGCAGACTGCGTTGATAGGGCGATGCGTAGTACGCAAAGGCCAGTGCCAGTGCGCTTGCTACGAAGACGACGATCGACACCCAGGAATTCATGGCAGCTCGCTACCTCATCGCATCGACGTACCCATCGACGCGCGACGGGCTGGAACGACAAGTCGCTGGCTGGACTGCTCGTGGCTGCGGGAAGAAGCCGATGCGAGCGGCCGTGGCGGGCTGAAACGGTTACTTGGTCAGAATCAGCTTGTTGCTGTGAGTCACGCGCAGCCGGTAATAGCAGCCGCAGTGCTCGATCAGGATCTCCCGCGCTTTGCCGAACAGCGCCTCCGATCGCAGGCAGGCCACCGACGGTCCCCGTGGCGGGAGCTCCGTCGGTGGCAACGGCATCTCCGGGGTACGAAGCGGAGTCTTGGCGGGAGTATTCATGCGTGAAGATGATAATGATTCTCAATCACAACGCAAGGAAAAATTCATGGCGCCGGATGAGTTTCTGTGCCAGTCGCATCCATATGCGCGAGAACGCGGCTTGGGACGCGTGCTTCAGGTCGGGGGATCGATCTGCACGTGCGCGCAGCCGTAGAAGAGACGTCCGGTCAGCCGTCGATGCAGCCAACTCACCAGACGAGGTCCGGTGCCGCAATCGCGCATGAGATCGTAGACGCTGCGCACCTGCAGATTCGGCTGCAGCCACTGCAATTCCTGCGGATGCTCCAGCGACCACTGGAACGGCTGCTGCCCGGGAGCCGCGGCACCGGTACGCCGGACCGATGGATGCCGATGACTGTGCCGCGCCATGAACGGGCTGCAGAAATCGAACAGCACGGCGACGGTCGAACGGCGCCAGCTGGCGGTCGCGAACAGCCGCCGCAACAATTCCGCCACGGCGGCGGGCCGCAGATACATCAGAACGCCTTCCATCACGAACACGGCCGGCTGCCCGGACTGCCAGCTCAGCCGGTCGAGCAGCTGCGGATCGAGCAGATCCGCGGCCAGCAGGTGATAGCGCTGCGTCTCCGTCAACAACTCGCGCTTCAGATCGATGACCGGCGGCAGGTCGACGTCGTACCAGCGGCTGCACAGATCGCCCGGCCCGTCGCAGAGGCGCATGTACAACGTGTCCAGCCCCGCTCCCAACGACACGCCGAGCGCTCCGGGATGCTCATGCAGAAACGAAGTTGCCGTGCGCTCCATCCAGCATGCGCGCAGACACGACCCGAGCATCGAGCCGCCGTCGCTGCGAAAGCGCGCCGCGTTCACGTCGAGCGCCTGCAGGATCAGCTCGGAATAGATATCGCGGAAGCGCAGCTGCGGAAAACGGCGGTGGGCATCGGCCCTGGCGACCAGGGGAATCAGCAGCGTCTCGGAAACACCGAGCAGCGCCTTGGTGGACAACGGCGCCTGGCCCGGAACTCTCATCGCACAATCTCCCTGTGACTCAATGAAGAGACGGCCGGCGCTGTGTGGCGAAGCGTGGCGCGTTCGCCGCTTCGAACTGCATGCAGCGCAAAGTCAAGCCGACGCTGCACAGCACGCCTGCGAAGTAAGCGGCAGGCGGCAGCGCACGTCCCACCGCGGCAGCGGGCAGCACGCCATCCAGATACGCCGCCGCAAGTTCGACCTGCCCCGATTGCAACGCGGCCATCGCCTGCAGCAACTGCAGTTCGTCGTCGCCCACGCAGCGGCAACAGGTGCAGTGAATGTCCGGCACGTATTGCGCCTCGTGCCAGGCCAGCGTCAGCACCTGCGCCAGGTTCATGAAATCCGGCAAGGCCTGGGTAACGCCGGCAGCGCGAAAGCCGCTGTCGAGCGCGCGATGCGCCTTGTCGGATTCGATCTGCGGCGACAACGCCAGGCGCAGGCTCCATAGAGCAAAACGCTCCGCGCCGGACAAGGAATCGATGTCGTATGTGTTCATGGGCCGCCCCGCCGTCGATTTCGCAGACTGCTGGCTGGCGACCGTGATGCGCGGCAGGCGTCGCGCGGACGAGGCTGGCTGATGTTGGATGCCGGCTGTCACCGGCCCCCAAAGATGATAATCATTCTCATTTAGTTTGCAATGGGTGGCCCGTTTTGCGGCCCGGTCCGGCTGCAGGCCCCATCGAATCGACAGTTGACGCCTGCGTCGCACCCCAATATCTTGTGTCCGCCAGCGGTGCCTACCCCAAGGGGTGGGCCTAAGAG
>JBDHQY010000463.1:0-2737 GCA_039807315.1 Steroidobacter sp.
CGGTATATGGATGCAGGCGCCGAAGTACGGCACCAGGAAGAATTCCCGCACCGTTCCGGTCGGCAGGATGTCGAGCGGCACCACGAAGCCGGGAATCTTCACGCGGGTCCGATCGAGCGCCGCGTTCACCTTCGATGAGCCTTGCTGCACGGCGGCGGGGCCATCTTCGCCGAGGTAGTCGTGCGTCGGCGGCGGCGGCTCCTCGTCGAAGTCGTCGCGCTCTTCCTCGGGCAGCAAGGTATCCCAGTCGAGCTCGGGCACGGGAGCCGATCTGGCCTGCGGGGAGGTGGATGCTGCCGCTGGCGCTTTACCCTGAGCCGGAGCCTGAGTCGCGGCAGCCAGGGCGGCGCTCGCGAGCCACAGAGCGCTCAGCATCGGGATCGCGCGCCACGGGGATCGAAGCCGTCGGGTCGATTGAAGCGTCATGGTTGCAAATCGAGCTGTCCTGGTGTCGCGCCGCTGACAAAGTCACCTGATCATTACTTTGTAACATTACCGGCAATGCCGTGGTTGTACCATCGTCTTGCATGAAGTTTTCGGCTCGCGGTGCTGGTGTGAGGTGCTTCGAAATGAAGTTCCCGACAAGTTCGCTCCCTGCAGCTGCGGGTCGGCAGTTGCCAGGCAACCATCGGCGGGCGAGGCCGAGGCGCGGGTTCGCGCGCTGCTTCCTGATGCTGCTGATCATCCCCTTGTCGATGGCCCGGGCCGCCGGTTCTTCCCCGACGTCGGATTCCATGCCCGATCTGTCGGCCGCCACCACGCTGCTCGATCTGCTCGGCGTCATTGCCGGCACGAATGCCATCTCCCGGCAGATGACCGATGAATTGCGGGCCAGCAATCCGGCGATGCCCGAAGCCGTCTGGACCCGCTTCGCGGCACTCACCTCAGAACGTGCCACGCTGGTCGCCTTGTATGCGCCGATCTATGTGCGCCATCTGAGCGCAGCGGATATCGATGGCCTGGTCGCGTTCTACGCAAGCCCGCTCGGCAGCCGGCTGCGACAGGCGCTGCCACAGATCGCCAGCGAAGCCCAGGCGTCGGCCCAGGCCCTGGTCGCGAGCATCGAGCTGGAGTCCGAGGCAGATCCCGCCGTGACGCCGGGGGTGGCGGAAGATGCTCGAAGCCGTGCAGTGCAGGTGCTGCTGCACGAGTCGGGTGCGCTGCGCCAGGCAAGGACCGGCATCGCTGCCGTGATGAATCGACTGCGCGCCAGCCAGTCGTTCCAGGACATTCCGCCGTCCTTCTGGGACGCGGTCCAGCGTCGCCTCACCGATGAGTCCGTCCTGCTGACCTTGTGGACGCCTGCGTATGTGCGACATCTCTCCGAAGCCGACGTGGCAGCGTTGATTGCGTTCTATCGTTCCGCGCTCGGCAAGCGCTATAGCGAGGCTCAGCCCGCCATCCAGGCCGAGTCGGTCGAAGCCGCCACGACGCTTGCGAATCGAGCCGCCCGGCGTGCGGTACGCGAAGTGCTGGGGCCGCTGCCGCAATGGCGGCTGCAACATCCCGCAGCCGGTACCGACGACTCGCGCTGACCTGAACGTCGCCTCATTCGCTATCCGCAATGCGCCAGTGTCGCCTGCATCTCGGCGCTCAGCCGCACGGGAATCTTGAGGTAGCGCACGCCATTCGATTCGGCCGCTGGCAGCCGTCCGCCGCGCACGTTGACCTGGATCGACGGTAGCAGCAATACCGGGGGCGGCAGAGCCGCATCCCGCGCACGGCGCATGGTGACGAATTCCTGCTCGGGCACGCCTGCGCCGACGTGAACGTTGTGCGCACGTTCTTCGGCTACGGTGGTTTCCCACGCATAGTGATCGCGGTCGGGCGCCTTGTAGTCGTGGCACATGAACAGCCGTGTGTCGGGCGGCAATGACAGCAGCTGCTGGATCGAGCGGTACAGCGTCGCCGCATCGCCGCCCGGGAAGTCCGCCCGCGCCGTGCCGTAGTCGGGCATGAAGAGCGTGTCGCCGACGAACACGGCATCGCCGATGCGATAGGAGACGCAGGCCGGTGTGTGACCTGGCGTATGCATGACAGCCACCGGCAACGATCCGATCGCGAAGCGCTCGCCGTCGTGGAACAGACGGTCGAATTCGCTGCCGTCGCCGGACACGTCGTCCAGATTGAAGACGGGACGGAAGATGCGCTGCACCTCGCGAATGTGCTCGCCGATGGCGGTGATCGCGCCGGTTCGCTGCTTCAGGTAAGGGGCGGCCGACAGGTGATCCGCGTGCGCGTGCGTCTCCAGAATCCACGCAATGCGAAATCCGCGGGCCTTCGCGTAAGCCAGCACACGATCGGCCGAGGCGGTGTCGGCCCGGCCGGAGCGGGGATCGTAGTCGAGCACCGGATCGATGACCGCCGCGTCGCGGGTGTCGGGATCCGCGACCAGGTACGTCACCGTATTGGTGTTCTCATCGAAGAAAGGCTGGATCAGGGGCGACGCGGCGTTCATGGATGGCGTGTCCTGTACGGTGCGGGCGCATCCGCGCCGCGCTCGAATCACTGCCGGCAAAACTCGGCATGCAGCAGGCTGATGATCTGCGTGACGATGCCCTCGGGAAGCGAATAGCGGATCGTCTGAGATTCTCTCGTGGTCGCGACGATATTCGACTCGCGCAGCACGGCCAGGTGCTGGGACAGCGCCGACTGGCTCACGTCCACGCGGTCGGTCAGCTCGCCGACCGAAAGCGGCCCTTCGAGCAGGTTGCACAGGATCAGCAGCCGCTGCTCA
>JBDHQY010000464.1:0-2731 GCA_039807315.1 Steroidobacter sp.
AGATGCCGCCGCCCAGGCGCGCGAAGATGGAGATCAGCGAGCCGCCGAACGCCAGGCCCACCAGCGAGTGCAGGGCCGGCTCGGTGCCGATGGAATGATTCATCAGCGCGAAGTAGCCGGCCACGCCGATCATTCCCAGGCCGACCACCAGCATGCCGGTGATGGCGCCGCCGCGGAATGCGACCTGCAACGCGGCATTCAGGCCGACGCTGGCAGCCTGCGCGGTACGCACGTTGGCGCGCACCGAGACGTTCATGCCGATGTAACCGGCCAGACCGGAGAGGATGGCGCCCACCGCGAAGCCGCCGGCGGTAGCCCAGTTCAGCGACAGCCCCAGCACCACGAACAGCACCGCGGCCACCAGTGCGATCGTCGAGTATTGCCGGTTCAGATATGCCTTGGCGCCCGCCTGGATCGCCGCGGCGATCTCCTGCATGCGCTCACTGCCGGCCGGTTGCTTGTTGATCCAGCCGACCGAGAACACACCAAACAGTACGGCAAGAACGCCGGCTCCAATGGCAAGCCATAGCGCGACTTCTGTGGACATGAAGCTTCCCCTTCCCGTTGTGCGGGCTGATTTGTCTGCCTTATCCCAACCTCAACCTCGAAGAAACGGTCGCGGACGAGTGCAAATCGTTTGGCTTGCTGCGTGGCCGCGACCGGTCAAAAAAGGGCGCTGGACTATAGCACGAAAGATTTCGCGAGCTTTTTGCGCACGGCGACGTTCTTCAGCGTCACGTACTGCGGCAGTCCGTCCTTGTACGGTGGATAGTCCTCGCCTTTGATGAGCGGGCTTAGGTAACGGCGCGCCTTGGCGGTGATGAAGAAGCCGTCCGCAGTGATGTAGTCGCGCGGCAGCATCTTTTCCTGGTTGGCCACCGCGCTCAGCGGGGCGCTGCCCACTTTCCACTTGTAAGGCTTGTCCGCGGTGCGAACGATGGTCGGCATGAGCGAGTTGCCGCCCTTGAGCGCCAGTTCCACCGCCGCCTTGCCCATGGCATAGGCCTGCTCCACGTCCACCTTGGAAGCGATGTGGCGCGCCGCGCGCTGCAGGTAATCCGCCACCGCCCAGTGATACTTGTAATTCAGCTTGCTCTTGACGAGCTGCGCGATCACCGGGGCGACGCCACCCAGTTGCGCGTGTCCGAACGCATCGCGCAAGCCGGCGTCGGACAGGAACTTGCCTTCGGCGTTCTTCACGCCTTCCGAGACCACGATGGCGCAATATCCGAACTTCTCCACGCATTGCTTGACGCGGGCGCAGAATTTTTCTTCGTCGAAAGTGATTTCCGGGAACAAAATGATGTGCGGTGCATCGCCGGCCTTCTCGGCGGCCAGCCCGCCCGCGGCGGCGATCCAGCCGGCATGGCGGCCCATCACCTCCATGATGAACACCTTGGTCGAGGTCTTGGCCATCGAGGCCACGTCGAAGCCGGCCTCGCGGATCGACACCGCCACGTACTTGGCCACCGAGCCGAAGCCGGGGCAGCAGTCGGTGATCGGCAGGTCGTTGTCGACGGTCTTGGGCACGTGGATGGCCTGGATCGGATAGCCGAGCCGCTCCGCCAGCTGCGACACCTTCAGGCAGGTGTCGGCCGAGTCGCCGCCGCCGTTGTAGAAGAAGTAGCCGATGTCGTGCGCCTTGAACACTTCGATCAGGCGCTCGTACTGGGCCGGGTTGTCCTCGATCTTCTTGAGCTTGTAACGCGCCGAGCCGAATGCACCGGCGGGCGTGTGCCGCAGGGCGCGGATCGCCGCGGCCGATTCCTTGCTGGTGTCGATCAGGTCTTCGGTCAGGGCGCCGACGATGCCGTGCCGGCCGGCATAGACCTTGCCGAGCTTGCCCTTGTGCCTGCGGCAGGTCTCGATCACGCCGCAGGCCGAGGCATTGATGACGGCGGTGACGCCGCCGGACTGGGCGTAGAAGACGTTGCGGGGCTTGGCGGGCATTCAGGCACCTGTGCGGGTTGGAATTCGAAGGTTGCGGCTTGCAGGCAAGGATAGGGAAGCGGCGATTTGTCCGTCTACCCCGACTCGATGCGGAGATTGCCGGCAGCACGGGCGGCCCGGAATCTCCGTGCTGGGGGTGGTGCCGGATTACCGGCTGCTCACGCCGGCAAAGCGTGAGGACGAGCAGATCGGAGCGATCGCCTGCCGGAAGGCAGGTCAGTCGCGAGCACGGTGGATTCCGGCTCGCGGCAGTACCCAGCCGCGCCGCTTTTCTGTAGGGTATCGCCTCTTTTTTGGGAGGTCGGACCGACATCATGCGTATCGTTCTGCTGGGAGCGCCCGGATCGGGCAAGGGCACGCAGGCGCAGCGGCTGCAGGCGAAATATGGCGTGCCGCAGGTTTCCTCCGGCGATCTGCTGCGCGATGCGGTGGCCCGTGGCACCGAGCTGGGACGCCAGGCCAAGGCAGTGATGGAAGCCGGCCAGCTGGTCTCCGACGATATCGTGCTCGGTCTGATCCGCGACCGGCTGAGCCGCCCCGACGCCGTGAACGGTTTCATTCTCGACGGCTTCCCGCGCAACCAGGACCAGGCCCGCTCCTTGAACGCGCTGCTGCAGGAGATCGGCCAGCCGCTGGATGCGGTGCTGCTGCTGGACGTGCGGCGCGAAACGTTGATGCAGCGCCTGGCGGGCCGGCGCATCTGCCCGAAATGCGGCACCGTGTACAACGTGCATTCGCTGGCCGGCGCCACCGCCTGCCCGCGCGACGGCGCCGAGCTGTT
>JBDHQY010000008.1:0-13829 GCA_039807315.1 Steroidobacter sp.
CGAGCTTGAACTCGGTGCGGGCGTCGAACTCGGGCACGATGTAGTGGTAGTTCGTGTCGAACCACTTGGTCATCTCGCCGGCGGCGATGCCGCCGCAGCAGTCGGCGGCCGATTCGGTCGTCGGTGCCGAGCGGCCGCGCGCCACGCGAAAATAGTTGTCCAGCGCATCGCCGTGGAAGTTGCGCACGCGCTCGGGCAGATTGCCCAGCGTGAAGCTCATGTCCAGCACCTGATCGTAGAAGGAGAAGTCGCCGACCGGCGCCAGACCGAGCTGCGATTGCTGGGCCCAGTGGCGTTGCCGCAGCTGCGCGCCGACGGCCTCGAGCTGTTCGCGGCTGAGCTGTCCCTTCCAGTAGGATTCCAACGCGAACTTCAGTTCGCGCTGCGCGCCGATGCGGGGAAAGCCGAGGTTGTGGGTGCTGGTCATGTCGGGCATCTCTGGGTGAAGCGAGGCGCGCTCATCGTAAGAGCGTCGATCCATGACGTAAAATGGTCATTGCTCACGAAACGATCGATTCTGCTCATGGATCAAACATGCTGGAAAAGATGCATCTCGCCATCATCCGTGAAGTGGACAAGCAGGGCTCGCTGACCGCCGCCGCCGCTGTCCTGTGCACGACGCAATCCGCGCTCAGTCATTCCATGCGCAAGCTCGAGCAACAGCTGGGCACCGCAGTCTGGCTGCGTGAGGGCCGCAGTTTGCGTCTGACTCAGGCGGGGAGATATCTGCTGGCGGTGGCCAATCGCGTGCTGCCGCAACTGGCGTTGGCGGAGGAGCGGGTGCGGCAATTCGCGGCTGGCGAGCGCGGTACGCTGCGCATCGGCATGGAATGTCATCCCTGCTATCAGTGGCTGCTGAAGGTCGTCTCGCCCTATCTGCAGGCCTGGCCCGACGTCGACGTGGACGTGAAGCAGAAGTTCCAGTTCGGCGGCATCGGCGCGCTGTTCAACCACGAGATCGACTTGCTGGTGACGCCCGATCCGCTGCAGCGGCCGGGTCTGCGCTTCGAGCCGGTATTCGACTACGAGCAGGTGCTCGTGGTGAGTCGCCGGCACGCGCTGGCGGCTGCATCCTACGTGCGTCCCAAGCAATTGGCGGAGGAAGTGCTGATCACGTATCCGGTGGCCATCGAGCGGCTGGACGTGTACAGCCAGTTCCTGATGCCGGCGGGCATCTCGCCGCGCCGCCACAAGGTCATCGAGACTACCGACATCATGCTGCAGATGGTCGCCAGCGGCCGCGGCGTGGCGGCTCTGCCGCGCTGGCTGGCCGAGGAATATGCGGGCAGGATGGGTGTCACGGCGGTACGGCTCGGGCGCCAGGGCATCGCCAAGCAGATCTTTCTCGGCATGCGCGAGTCCGATCTCGACATCCACTATCTGAGCGCCTTTATCGAGCTGGCGCGTCAGCCGCTGAGCGCTCACACGAAGCGCAGCTCGCGATCCGCGGCTCCACGCAGACGATGAAAGTGCCGCGGCTTCCGCACATCGGCTGCTGCTGTGCGCGGGCTGGTGGCTGCTGGTTGCCGCTGCCAGATCGGTGCTGCGTTCGCCGGTGAGCTAGAGCAATGGCGCGAACGCCCGTTGCGGGCAGTGTTGCCGCTCGCAGACCCGGCAGCCGACGCCGATGGGAGTGGTGGCTGCGGGGTCCGACAGATCCAGGCCCCGGGAATAAATCAGCCGATGCGCATGTCGCAAGTCGCAGCCCAGGCCCACCGCGAAGGTCTTGTGAGGTCGGCCATAGCCCACCGGTCCGCTCACCACCTGGCGCGCCACCCAGAAATAGTTGCGTCCGTCCGGCATGCCGGCAATCTGGGTCAGGACCCGCTCGGGCTGACTGAACGCTTCGTACACGATCCACAGCGGACAGGTGCCGCCGACACGTGAGAAATGGAACTCCGCGGCCGAGTGCCGCTTGGACACGTTGCCGGCGCGGTCGACGCGCACGAAGAAGAATGGCAGGCCGGGCCTGCCGGGACGCTGCAGCGTGGACAGGCGGTGACAGACTGCTTCGAAGCCGACCCCGAAATGGTTCGCCAGCAGCTCGATGTCGTAGGACATCTCCTCGGCGGCCTCCAGGAAGGGTCCGTACGGCATGATCAAGGCGCCGGCGAAGTAGTTGGCGAGCCCGATCCGGGCGAGCTGCTCGGATTCCCGGTTGGTGAATCCTGCGGCACCGATCAATTCGTCGAGCATCCCGCTCATTTCCAGCAGTGCCAGCTGCACTGCCATCTGGAACGCCTGCTGTCCGGATCGCAGATAGTCCGGTAACTGCAGTGTGCGTGTCGTGGCGTCGTACACGCGTTTGTGGGGATGGAGCTTCCTGCCGGGCGCGCTGACCACGAGTACGGCGTGTCGTTCCTGCAGGTGTTGCGCCAGGCGCGGCGCCGCATCGCCAACCACCAGGCGGCTTTCGTGAAAGATGCGTTCGGCGGCTTCGTCCAGCTCGACGATGTGGTTGGAGCGCTGGTTGAGGTAGTCGCGAACCTCGTCGTGAGTGCCCGGCAAGGCGAAGGACGCCAGCTTGTGTTCATCGCCGAGCAGGGCCGCAAAGGTGTCCGAACGCTCGGCGGATGCGCGCAGGCGCCGATGCAGCTCGATGATGGCGCGGCCGATTCCCGGCATGTTCATGGCCAGCGATCGCACCTCGGCAAGCGACGTGGATTCCATGCCGGCGTCCGCCAGCACCTCGCGCACCTCGGTGATCAGCTGCGTCTCGTCGCTGTCGGAGAACACTTGCGCATCGACGCCGAAATGAGCGCTCAGGCGCAGCAGCACCGGCACGGTGAGCGGCCGCTGATTGCGTTCGATCTGATTGAGATAGCTGGGCGAGATGCCGAGCGCCTTGGCCAGGTTGACCTGATTGATGCCGCGCTGTTCACGCAGGCGCTGCACCCGAACGCCCATGAAAGCCTTGGTCACGATCGCTCCTTTTTCACAAAATTTGCAAACTGACCGTTGAGGCTTTACTGATTTTCACAAATTTAGCCCTTCGGTAGCGCCTTATTTTGCGAATAATGCAAAATATCATCGCGATTGCCTACTGCGGTTCCCCCTGAATCACTGGAGCTTTGAATGTCAGCTGCCACCCGTGCCACGCCCGCAGGCTCCGTGCCTTCCATCAAGCTGCTGATCGACGGTGAATGGCTCGAATCGAGCAGCAGCCAATGGCGCAATGTCGTGAACCCCGCGACGCAGGAAGTCCTCGCGCGCGTGCCGTTTGCGACCGCGCAGGAACTCGACGCCGCCGTCGCGGCCGCCAAACGGGCGTTCGTCACCTGGCGCAAGACATCCATCGGTGTGCGCTCACGCATCTTCCTCAAGTATCAGCAGCTCATCCGCGAGCACATGAGTGAACTGGCGGCGCTGCTCACGGCGGAACAGGGTAAGACGCTGCCCGACGCCGAGGGGGATGTCTTTCGTGGCCTCGAAGTCGTGGAGCATGCCGCCAACATCGGCACGCTGCAGATGGGCGAGCTGGCCAACAACGTCGGCACCGGCATCGACACGTATACGTTGCTGCAGCCGCTCGGGGTGTGCGCCGGCATCACGCCGTTCAATTTCCCGGCGATGATTCCGCTGTGGATGTTTCCGATGGCGATCGCCACCGGCAACACCTTCGTGCTGAAGCCGAGCGAGCAGGATCCGATGGTCACGATGCGCCTGGTCGAGCTGGCGCTGCAGGCCGGCATTCCCAAAGGCGTGCTCAACGTGGTGCACGGCGGCGAGGCGATCGTGAACGGCATCTGCGATCACCCAGACATCAAGGCGGTGTCCTTTGTCGGCTCCACGAAAGTGGGTACGCATGTCTATCGGCGCGCCACGCTGGCGGGCAAGCGGGCGCAATGCATGATGGGTGCGAAGAATCATGCGGTCGTGCTGCCCGATGCGAACAAGGAGCAGGCGCTGAACAATCTGGTCGGCGCGGCCTTCGGCGCCGCCGGGCAGCGCTGCATGGCGGCTTCCACGGCCGTGCTGGTCGGCGAAGCACAGAGCTGGATTCCCGATCTGGTGGAGAAGGCGCGCAAGCTCAAGGTCAACGCGGGCGTGGAGCCGGGCACCGATGTGGGTCCCGTGGTCTCGTGTGCGGCGCTCGAGCGTGTCACCGGCCTGATCGAGCGCGGTGTGGCCGAGGGGGCGAAGCTCGAGCTGGACGGCCGTAATCCACGGGTGCCGGGCTATGAGCGCGGCAACTTTGTCGGCCCGACCATCTTCTCGAACGTCAAGCCGGGCATGTCGATCTACGAACAGGAAGTCTTCGGCCCGGTGCTGGTGATCCTGGCGGCGGCTTCGCTCGATGAAGCCATCGCCTTGATCAACGCCAATCCGAACGGCAATGGCACCGCGATCTTCACGCAGTCGGGCGCCGCGGCGCGGCGCTTCCAGGAAGAGATCGATGTGGGGCAGGTCGGCATCAACGTGCCGATTCCGGTGCCCGTGCCATTGCTCTCGTTCACCGGCTCGCGCGCTTCCAAGCTGGGCGATCTGGGTCCGTACGGCAAACAAGTGATCCTGTTCTATACGCAGACCAAGACGGTGACCGCGCGCTGGTTCGATGACGACACGCTGGCCGCCGGCGTCAATACCACCATCTCGCTGCGCTGAGTGCTGCCATGGAGTTCGCCCTTTCCGGCGAGCAGCTTGCCTTCCAGGAAGCGGCTCGAAGCTTCGCGCGCGGTGAGCTGGCGCCGCACGCTGCGCGCTGGGACGAGACCTGCGAGTTCCCGCGGGCGACCATTGCCCGTGCCGGTGAACTGGGCTTTTGCGGGCTGTACACGCCGGAAGCGCTCGGCGGTCTGGGGCTCAGCCGGCTCGACTCGACCCTGATTCTCGAAGAGCTTGCCGGCGGCTGCACCAGCACCACCGCGTTCATCACCATCCACAACATGGCGACGTGGATGCTCGCGACCTGGGCGCAGCCGGCCGTCGCCCAGGAATGGGTGCCTGCATTGGCGGCCGGCCGCAAGCTCGCAAGCTATTGCCTCACCGAGCCGGGCTCAGGCTCCGACGCCGCATCGCTGACTACCCGCGCCGTCAGGAAGGGTGGCGACTACGTCCTGAACGGCAACAAGATATTCATCTCCGGCGCGGGCGATACGGATGTGCTCGTGGTCTTCGCGCGTACCGGTGAGGATGGCCCGAAAGGAGTGTCCACGTTCGCGGTGCCGGCCCAGGCGCCCGGCATTCGCTACGGGAACAAGGAGCACAAGATGGGCTGGAACAGCCAGCCCACGCGCGCCATCAGTTTCGAGGATGTCGTCGTTCCGGCCGCGCATCTGGTCGGCAACGAAGGCGACGGCTTCAAGATCGCCATGAGAGGGCTCGATGGCGGTCGCATCAACATAGCGACCTGCTCGGTCGGCACCGCGCAGGTTGCACTCGAACGCGCGCAGGCGCACCTCCACGAGCGGCAGCAGTTCGGCCGTGAGCTGGCTCAATTCCAGGCGCTGCAGTTTCGTATCGCGGACATGGTGACCGAGCTGGTCGCTGCGCGGCAGTTGGTGCGGCTCGCGGCCTGGAAGCTCGATACCCAGAGCGCCGATGCCACGACGTACTGCGCCATGGCGAAGCGCTTCGCCACGGATATCGGCTTCGAAGTCGCCAATGCCGCGCTGCAGTTGCACGGCGGCTACGGCTATATCCGGGAATATCCGCTCGAACGCCATGTCCGCGACACGCGCGTACATCAGATCCTCGAAGGGACCAACGAAATCATGAGAGTCATCATTGCCCGCTCGATTCTTGCCGAGGGCGCCACGGAGAACATTCGATGAGTTCAGTGCCAGCTTCCTATGCGAACCTCCTGGTCGAGAAACGCGGCCATGTTGCCGTCGTCACCATAGCCAATCCGCCGGCGAATACCTGGACGCTCGCCGGTCTCACGGCGTTGCGCCAGCTCGTTGCCGATCTCGATGCCGACCGCGACATCTACACGCTGATCCTCACCGGCTCCGGTCCGAAGTTCTTCTCCGCGGGTGCTGATCTGCAGCAGTTCGCCGCTGGCGACAAGGCGCTTGCACGAGTGCTTGCACGTCGCTTCGGCGAAGCTTTCGAAGCGCTGAGCGCATTTCGTGGCGTGAGCATTGCGGCCATCAACGGCTATGCCATGGGGGGCGGTCTGGAGTGCGCCCTGGCCTGCGATCTGCGCCTCGCGGAGGAGCATGCACAGATGGCGCTGCCGGAGGCAGCGGTGGGCCTGCTGCCTTGTGCCGGCGGTACGCAGAATCTGCCATGGCTGGTTGGCGAGGGCTGGGCCAAGCGCATGATCCTGTGCGGCGAGCGTGTCGATGCGGCGACGGCCAAGGCGATCGGCCTGGTCGAACAGGTCGTGCCGCGCGGCACCGGCCTCGATGCGGCCTTGCAGCTGGCTGCGCAGGCGGAGAAGCAGAGCCCGTCGAGCGTCGCGGCTTGCAAGGCACTGATTCAAGGCGCGCGCAGCAATCCGCTCAAGCAGCTCCTGCCGGTCGAGCGCGAGCTGTTCGTCGATCTGTTCGATACGGCCGATCAGAAGGAAGGCGTCACGGCATTCCTCGAGAAGCGCAAGCCGGAGTGGCGCAATGGCTGAACACGACATCCCGCCGGCGCCGGTTCTGTTCGAAGAACGACCGACGTCGGGCGGCCGGCGCATCGCCATCGCCACGTTGAATGCCGAGAAATCGCTCAATGCGCTGACGCTCGGTATGGTGCGCGCGCTCACTCCGAAGCTGACGCAATGGGCGCAGGATGAACGAATCGTATGCGTGGTGTTGCGCGGCGCCGGCGAGAAAGCCCTATGTGCGGGCGGTGACGTGCGTTCTCTGCGAGAAAGCATTCTCGCCCATCGCGGCAAGGTTGTTCCCAATCCCTACGCACAGGCGTTCTTCAGCGAAGAGTATCGGCTGGATTTCCAGATTCACACGTATCGCAAGCCGATCCTGGTCTGGGGCAGCGGGATCGTGATGGGCGGTGGGCTCGGTCTGCTTGCCGGTGCCAGCCACCGCGTCGTGACCGAGACCTCGCGCATCGCCATGCCCGAGATCTCGATCGGTTTGTTTCCGGATGTGGGCGGCAGCTGGTTCCTGGCGCGAATGCCGCATCGCGCAGGCCTGTTCCTCGCCTTGACCGGCGCGAGCATCAACGGCGCGGATGCGTGCTATCTCGGGCTGGCTGACTATTTCCTGCGTGCCGGTGACTATGCCGCCCTGCTGCAACGCATCGACTCCGCCGACTGGTCGGGCGACAGCGAAACCGATGGCGCCGTGCTGTCACGGCAATTGCACGCGCTTGCGAACGATGCGCTGTCGGCCAGGCCGCCGTCGAATGTGCGCTTGCATGCGGACGAGATCGTGCAGCTCACGGATGCGCCGACTCTCGCCGAAGTCACGGCACTCATCACCGGCTATGCGGGCGAGGCCAACTGGATGAAGAAAGCCGCCGCGACACTGGCCGGCGGCTCGCCGACCACTGCCGCGCTCATCTGGGCATTGCGACAGCGCGCCAAGCACCTCGGCCTGGCGGACGTTTTCCGCCTCGAGCTCATCGTGGCGCTGCAGTGCTGCGAGCATTCCGATTTCGCCGAAGGTGTGCGGGCGGTGCTGATCGACAAGGACAACAAGCCGCAATGGGCGCCGCTGCGCCAGCAGGACGTGACGCCGGATTGGATCGAGGAACACTTTGCCGCGCCATGGTCGGCATGGGCGAACGAAGTCAATCCGCTGGACGATCTGTCATCGCACGACATGGCCGCATCGAGGAACTGAATCATGACCATCGCTTTTATCGGCCTGGGCCACATGGGCGGCCCCATGGCGCTGAATCTGCTGCAGGCCGGGCATTCGCTGCGTGTCTTCGATCTCGTGGCTAGCGCGAGCGAGCCGCATCGGAAGGCCGGTGCACACGTGGCCGCGGATCCAGCCAGCGCGGTGGAGGGCGCCGACGTCGTCTTCACCATGCTTCCCGCCAGCCGCCATGTCGAATCGCTGTATCTCGGCGATGATCTGCTGGCCAGGATCAAGCGCGGCACTCTGGTCGTCGATTGCTCCACCATCGCGCCGGCCAGTGCGCGCAAGGTTGCCGAAGCTGCGCTGGCGCGCGGCATCGACATGCTCGATGCGCCGGTGTCCGGTGGCACGGCGGGAGCGGCCAACGGGACGTTGACCTTCATCGTCGGCGGCTCGGCGCCAGCACTGAAACGCGCCCGTCCTCTGCTCGGTGCAATGGGAAAAAACATCTTCCACGCGGGCGCCAGCGGCGCCGGGCAGGTGGCCAAGATCGCCAACAACATGCTGCTGGCCATCCATATGGCCGGTAACGCCGAAGCGCTGGCGTTGGGTGTCGCCAATGGTCTCGATCCGCAGGTACTGTCGGAGATCATGGTGAAGAGCTCGGGCCGCAACTGGTCGCTCGAGGTCTACAACCCGTGGCCCGGCGTGCAGGAGAACGTCCCTGCGAGCCGCGGCTACAGCGGCGGTTTCGGTACCAGCCTCATGCTCAAGGATCTCGGCCTCGCGGCCGAAGCCGCCATTGCGAGCGGCAGTGCCATTCCGCTCGGCGGTCTGGCGCGCGATCTCTATGCGCTGCATAACTCGACCGCGGGCGCGCTCGATTTTTCGAGCATCGTCGACCTGTACCGAAAGCAGCGCTGAGCCGCGCATGGGGTTCGCATCGCGCACCGCCTATGCGGATCGCAAGGTAATCGTCGCCTCGTCGCTCGGCACGCTGTTCGAGTGGTACGACTTCTTTCTGTACGGCGCGCTGGCTGCGATCACCAGCCGGCATTTTTTCTCGAACGTGAACGAGACGGCTGCGTTCATTTTCGCGTTGCTCACGTTCTCGGTCGGCTTCGCCGCGCGACCGTTCGGCGCGCTGGTGTTCGGGCGGCTCGGCGATCGTTCCGGCCGCAAGCATACGTTTCTGATCACCATACTGGTGATGGGGCTGTCGACGGTGCTGGTCGGCTGCATTCCCGCGTACACGACGATCGGCATCGCCGCGCCCGTGCTGCTCGTGGGTCTGCGATTGCTGCAGGGCCTCGCGTTGGGAGGTGAGTATGGCGGAGCCGCGACTTACGTCGCTGAGCACGCGCCTACGGAACATCGCGCTCTGCACACGAGCTGGATCCAGGCAATGGCCGCGTTCGGGCTATTACTGTCGCTCGGCGTCATTGCGCTGACCCGCTGGCTGTTGGGGGAAGAGGTGTTCACGGCATGGGGCTGGCGCGTCCCATTCCTGCTCTCTGCGGTGCTGCTGGGGGTATCGATCTGGGTGCGCCTGTCTCTGGACGAGTCGCCCGTGTTCCAGCGCATGAAGGCCGAGGGACGATTGTCGAAAGCCCCGCTGCGCGAGGCATACGGGCAATGGCGTTTCATCAAGCTCGGGCTGGTTGCCATGTTCGGGGTCATCGCCGGCCAGGCGACTCTGTGGTACACGAGCCAGTTCTACACGCTGTATTTTCTGACCCAGACGCTCAAGGTCGACGCGTTGCAGGCCAATATTTTCCTGGGCGTGGCCGTTGCGCTGGCGGCGCCGTTCAATATCGCATTCGGTGCATTGGCGGATCGCATCGGGCGCAAGCCGCTCATCGTCGGTGGCTGCGCACTGGCGGCCGTGTTCTACTTTCCGCTGTTCACGGCGCTGACCCATTACGCCAATCCGGCCTTGGAGGCGGCGCGGCGCGCAGCACCGGTGCATGTCATCGCCGATCCGAATACCTGTTCGTTCCAGTTCAATCCGATCGGTACCGCGGCTTTCACCAGCTCCTGTGATATCGCCAAGAGCTGGCTGTCGCGCAACAGCGTGGATTACATCAATGTGGCGGCGCCGCCCGGCGCGGTGGCGCTTGTACGCATCGGCGAGCGGCAGATCGAAAGCTTCGATGCCGGAGCGCTGCCGGTCGAAGAACGCATGCTGGAGATCGCTGCATTCAACGAGCGGCTGGCAACGGCTGCACGCGCCGCCGGCTATCCGTCGAAAGCAGACCCTGCGCAGGTCAATGGACCCATGCTGGTGCTGCTGCTCCTGTTGCTCGGCGTGCTGTCCGCGATGACCTATGCCCCGGTGGCGGCGATCATGGTGGAATTGTTTCCGGCACGCATCCGCTACACAGCCATGTCCCTTCCCTATCACACGGCCAATGGATGGATCGGTGGCCTGCTGCCTCCGGTGGCGTTCGCCTTGGTTGCTGCCACCGGCAACGTCTACGCCGGTCTCTGGTATCCGCTCGTCTTTGCCGTCATCACCGTGGTGATCGGCGGCCTGTTCCTGCCGGAAACCCGCGGCAGATCGATAGACGAAGCTGCGTGAGATTCACGCCATAATCGAATCAGCGGAATCGCTAGCTTTGCGGCGCGGTTGGCGCGTACACCAATGCATACGTGGCCAGCATGCGGATCACGCCCTCGGTGATGTGTTTCGATGAGAGTGTCGTGCCGGAGATGTTCTCGATGTCGCCCTTGCGGCGCAGTTCGCCGTCCTTGCGGCCGGTGAATTGGGCGCGCCACGCCGGCAGACGGATCTGGGAATACAGTTCCCAGCACTCCATCACCTCGAGGCCTTTGACCTCGCCTTGCGGCGACAGCCGCAAGGCGTAATAGACGTTATCGTCTTTTCCCACCACGTGATCGACGAACAACCAGTCGCCGGTCGATGTCTTCCACCCACGCACCTTGGGATCGGCCACCGGGATGCCGCGGGAGTCGGCGATGGCGCGCATCTGCTTGTCGGTCAGCCTGCGGAAGTCCTCGGTGAAGGTGGTTCCCTTGGGGAACATGAGGCGCTGGGCCTGTTCGATCGTGAGGTAATGCGCGCCGGCGAAGGCCGGGGTGGCAACGCCCGCCACGCCGGCGACGCTGGCGACGATGGCTGCGGGATAAAGCATCAATGAGCTGCGCATGGGATCGATATACCAAGGGAGTTTTTATTGGGAGGTCAGGCCGTGCCGCGTTCAAATCCTGGGACGGGATTTGGACAGCCAGTGCACGAAAAAAGCCACGATCGCGGCGAGGCCCAGGATCCAATGGGCTTTCGAGATCCAGGGGTCCAGTTCCTCGCTGGGCGGATAATAGATTCCATATCCGGTGAGGGTCAGGACCACGAAAAATCCGACCACGACTCCGCCGGACCAGCGGCGCCATTTGACGTTCCAGCCGCGCACGATATGAATGCCCCAGAGCAGGCCGAGGATCGCAACCGCGCCATAGGAAAAGGCGGCGTGCAGGCGGATCCATATGGGCTCCAGAGGATGCGTCACCGGGCCGAACCGGCCTTCCGTGACCATGAAGTAGTGGTAGATGAGCCATAGGACGCCCGTCAGCCAGGTCGCGAACGAGACGATGTAGATTGCCCAGCGGCGGCCCTTCGGTAACTTCAACGGGCCGCGGTCAACGCGCTCACTCATGGAAAACGAAATCCCCTCGTACTCTAAGCGGATTGGAGAGTAACCCACCCCGCGCCCGCCTCATAGAAGTAAGCGATTGCGCCAAAGTGGCCAAGGATGGGTTCCGCATTCATCCCTGCCGCCAGGACCACCTTGGTAAGTGCGTCGGCGGTCACGCAGTCGCGAGCTGCGACCGACACGAACCGTTGCGTGCCGACGCTGCTGCCGCCGCGTCCGACATGGGGGCCTACGAAGTTGCCGTGGAAGGGGCGTTGATGTTCGCGGCCGCCGCTGCTGGCCAACGCGCCGTCGGCGATCTCCACCACAGGAACGGTATCGGTGACAAGGGTGGAGCGCAAAAGCACCGGTTCCGCGCGTGGACCCGAGACGCGCAGGTCGCCACCCGCGTTCACCACTACCTGGACGTGCGCCGGAAGATCCATGGCGGTCACTGCGCAATCGACGGCATATCCTTTGGCGATCCCGCCCAGATCGATCCACAAGGGTTGGGAAAACCGCACGACATGGTCGGCAATGCTGATATCGCGCCATGAGGCCGCGGATTCTGGCGGTTGCGTCGACATCGGCGCCGGCAGGAAGCCCCAGTTCACCAAGTGTGCTGCAGTGGTGATGTCGAAAAGCCCTTCGGAGTGCTCCGCGATCTCTTGCGCGCGCAAGAGTACGGCGCGGGTATGAGGATGGACCTGCACGCCGAAAGTTCCATGTGCGTTGAGACGGCTCACATCGCTGGCCGCATCGTAAAAGCTCATCAACGTGTGGATTTCCGCGACAGCGGCAAATCCACGGTCGATGACGCAATGGGCCGCATCTTCGTCGAGGCCGTCGACGCTGATTTCGACCAACGTACCGAGCAGAGGTTTGGCGCGCGAGATTTTCAAGCGGGCATCCTAATCGTCCGGTTTTGTCTGGTCGAGACGGCGCAGCGCTGCGGTCCTGCGCGCATGGCGCCTATCCGATCTTCTTTACATAGGACGAGCAGGGGGCGCATAGAACGTGTCCCGTTCGGACGCACGGCTCAGGGCCTCTGCTGAATCGCCGATACTGAGGCGCAATACGACAGCGGCGCCGACGAGCCTGAGCAGCAGCAGGTCTGGGGATCCGGGAATTCCCGCGACCCCATGCTTCAGCGGCGAGTATCGGCGATAAGTCTTTGAGAGATGTGGCGCGGCCGGAGGGATTCGAAGCTCCGACCACCCACGATGCCTCTGGAAGCGGAAGTTCGGCACGCCTTCTGCCGGAGGTTTATGGAGTTCAAGAGGCGGCTGCGCTGGCATTCAGGCAGAATTCAAGAGCGAACTATCTGGCTTGGTACAACTCGGACAGCTTCCGCCTGACTATGGGCCTACCGATGAGTGAGCTCGACAAATGAAGCGATTGCTATTTATTGGGTGCTTAATATGGACATTGTCTGCGTGCCAAGCTGGCATAGGAAGTAAGACCACGGTCTTGCCGAAATCTTCTTATTCAGTGAACCAACTATCCGATTACGGACAGTCGTCGCCAGTTCTCGATGTGGTAGTGAAGAATCCCTATTCCGAAGCGATCTGCATTCCCCGCTCAACGTTTGACAGTACCGTTGCAACCATCGGGATGCGCCATGGGGCGTATGAGATTCCCAGAAGGCAGGTATCTGATGTTTTTCCTCCAGAGTTCAGCACGCAACTATACGCCGATGCGTACTATATTGTGGTTCCTGGCAAGGGTTGGCGAGACATTGTGCGTCTTGATAATTTCGACCTGAAGACAACGGAAACGTACAGCGCTTTTGTGAGATGGGTGTTCTATTACTGCTCAGATCTAATCGGATCTGGAGTATCGCAAGGTGCAGAGCCGAAGCGCCTAATTAAATTGAATGTGGACAATATAAGGGTGGCGGCCCCTTGGTAACAGATGACCGATCCATGACTACGACGGACGGGGCTGCTGTGCCAGTAAGAACGTTGCCGACACGGCTACTGAGTACTTGCTCGACGGCGATGAAGAGATCGCAGAATTCAACGGTGCAGGTGCTGTCCTTCTCTGTTGCATCACCGGTAATTTGGTATGGGATTGGGTGCCGAGCCGTATATTCGTACCTTTATCGATGAACCCCCGGATCGTTTTATCGAGGCAAGTAGCAGGGCGCTTAAGTGTTCGTGCGCTGATCCTCGGTGTCGGATGCTTTCTTGTTACAACGACTCAGGCCGCGGAGTCGATTTCCTATGACTACTATTGCCCAAAGTATGAGGCAGTCTTCAGTTTCATGATCGACGAGTCCTACGAAGCTATGGGGGAGAGTTCCCGTCCGGTGAGTTCACTTCCTACACTCGCACCGGAACCTCGTCATCCAACCTCGAGGACTGCTCTACGGACCAGATGCTCTGCTTTGAAGAGCGAGTCAAATCACGAAACTCTGATTCGGACGTGTTTGTGTATGCCGTACCAAAAAGCGTAAAAATTGGGGATACCTACACTG
>JBDHQY010000465.1:0-2721 GCA_039807315.1 Steroidobacter sp.
CCGCGCCATGGCCGACGTGGCCATCCTGCTCGATGATGGTATCGGTGTTCGGGAACCCGTGCATGACGCACGTGTCCTGGAGGTTCGATCCTTCCTCCAAGATCAGGCGACCGAAATCGCCACGCAGACAGGCCGACGGCCCCACATAGCAGCCCGGACCGATGATCACGTCACCGATCAGGACCGCCGTAGGATGCACGAACGCGGTGGGATCGACGACCGGAACCAGCCCATCGATTTCGTAGACGTCGACCATCGTTTCTCGGGAGGCGCTGCGGGTGGCGATGAAGCAGATTATTCGGTGCCGGCTTTGGGAATTGCCAAACCCAGTCCGCTCAAGATGCGCCCGGCGTCGGTCTGCCAGGCGCCAAGCAACTCTTCGTTGCTCCGTCTTCGCAGACCATAGCGAAGATAAGCATCAAGGTGGTCCGAGCTGGCCCGACCAAAAGTCGATGCGACTCTTAAATACCAGTAGTCGGCCGAGGCTTGGGCTTTCGCGCCGGCATCGCCATCCGCCAAAATCTGCCGCAAACCGGCGACTCCAAGATTTGCGTGGCGGGATTCCACCGGCAGAATCTCGGTAAAGGCGCTGGCGAGCGGCTGATAGGAGCAATCGGACAGCTCCTTGAGCTGAATGACGGTTGCGCAGCCCATCAAGGTGTTCATGGTCAGCGCATCGCACCAGTCGGTCAGCGGATAATGGAAGACGTTGAGCCGCATGTCTCCGTCAATCCGCTTGGTGCCGAGGCTCGATTCCCGGCTCAGCCGATTGGACCAGGGATGGCTTCCCACATAGCGCGACGTATTCGCGCCGAACTCCTCCATGATCTTGAGAACACGTCCCGCATGCACGAACTTCTCGGCCACGATCCGCGCGGCGATAATCCGCTCGTTCAGTCCCGGAGCCATGTTGATGGAATCCGCGAAGCCCGATGCTCCGGCCATCTCCGAGTCGACGAACACCGCCATAAGGCGCATGATTTCGCCGCGATAGCGCGCATTGGCATTGTTCGGCGAGGTTAGCTTTCCGCCCCCCGCAATATAATCCACCAATCCTGTTTCGGTATTCATAACTTCTGGCCCTCGCGCGCCTACTGATCGAAATCGACCAATATCTTGTCTGTTACCGGATAGCTCTGACAGGTGAGAATGTATCCGCGCTTGATCTCGTAATCCTCGAGCGCGAAGTTCGCATCCATGTCGACCTCTCCTTCGCTCAGCAGAGCGCGGCAGGTAGAGCAGACTCCTCCTTTACACGCGTAAGGCAGTTCCAGTCCCTCTTCCAAGGCGGCGTCGAGAACGGTCTTCGCCCCCTTCGGTATGTCGATCGTGCGCGCGCGGCCGTCGATGACGATGGTCGCCTGACATGCGTTATCCATCTTGGACGCCGCCGCTGCCTGAACCTTGCGGGCGCCCTTCGGGCCCTGGCTCGCGAACAGCTCGAACTTGATCTGCCGCTTGTCGAGGCCGGCCGCCTGGAGCGCCTCGGCCGCCTGCAGCATCATGGCCTCCGGGCCGCAGATGAAGGCCGTATCGATATCCGACGCGTTCACCCAGTACTTGAGCAGCAACTCGCATTTTTCGCGGTTGAGGATTCCGTTGAACAGCTCGACGTCTTGCCTCTCGCGCTCCAGAATATGGACGAGCTGGAAGCGGCCGAGATTGTTGTTCTTGATGTCCTCGAGTTCCTCACGAAACATGATCGTGCTCGAGGCGCGATTACCGTAGAACAGCGTGAACGAGCTGTTCGGCTCGGTCAGCAGCGTCGTCTTGATGATGCCGAGCACGGGAGTAATGCCGCTGCCGCCGGCAAAGGCGACGTAATGCTTTTCGTTCGCCGGATCCAAGGGAACAAAGAAGCTTCCCATCGGCGGCATGACGTCCAGAACGTCGCCCGCCGCGATCTTCTCGTTAGCCCAGCTGGAAAACCGCCCGTCGGCGATCTTCTTGATGCCGACGCGCAGGTGGGAATCCTGGACGGCGGCGCAGATCGAGTAGCATCGACGCACCTCTTCGCCGTCGATCTCGGTGCGAAAGGTCAGGTACTGACCCTGCTGAAATCGAAACGCTTCCTTATGCTCTGCCGGCACGTCGAGCGTCAGCACAACCGCGTCACGCGTTTCATGACGCACGCTAGATACTGTTAATGGATAAAATTTCGACATTTCATTTTTCCATCGCAGCTGGCGCAGTGTTCAAAGACATTTGAAAAGATCGAAAGGCTCGAAGCAGTCGCTGCACTTGTATAAAGCCTTGCACGGCGTCGAGCCGAATTCCGATACGCGGACCGTATTGGCGGAGCCGCAACGCGGACATTCCGCCGCTGCGGCCTTCCCGCTGAGCCGTTCGGCGAGATGGCGGGCTTTCGCAGGGGGGGCGATGCCGTACTCCTTCAGCCGCTCCCGCCCCGCTTGTGAAATCCAGTCGGTGGTCCAGGGCGGAGAGATCTGCGTCTTCAGGCGCACCCGGTCCACGCCGTGATCACGAATCGCGCGCTCGATTTCGAACGCGATCACCGATGTTGCCGGGCAGCCCGAATAGGTTGGGGTAATCGTCACCACCAACTCCGATTCCGCCCCGCCTTTCGTCTCCCAGTGGACGTCTCGGACAATTCCCAGATCGACGACCGACACGACGGGGATCTCGGGATCCGGGACATCGCTGAGCCAGCTCCAGACATCAGCCACTTCGGGGTGAAGCGAGAGTTTTGCGGCGGCGCTC
>JBDHQY010000009.1:0-13779 GCA_039807315.1 Steroidobacter sp.
CGGCACGGCGGCGGGCTGGCGTGCGGTGACAGACAAGGATGCCGGCTGCGCGACATCGAACGACGGGAATGCGGATTTGCTTGCCCGGTGGTCGGTCAAGCTCGAGCAGTCACTGAATGAGCCGCCACGTTTCGTGGCAAGCGACCGCGTTTCGGGTGCACGGCAGCTGGTACTGGATCCGAACAATGACTTGGCAAGTCGTTACACACTCGGTCGCGTGGCGTGGATCGAACGCAACGCAGATGGACATCCCTGGCATGGACGGCTGTACTACCCGGCGGACTATCAACCCGGCCGGCGCTATCCGCTGGTGATCCAGACACACTCCCTTGCAGGGAAGGATGAGTTCTCGCTGACCTCGCGTGGCGGAGTCCACGCTGCGCTCGGGCCCGGCGGTTCCGTCTACATCGCGCAGCCACTGGCGAATCGCGGCTTCTTTGTCTTGCACGGTCGTGCTGCCGACGTGATGCATCGCGATGGGGTTGCGGAAGTGCAGGTCCAGATCGCCGCGGCAGAGGCCGTCGTGGAGACGCTGATCGCCGCGGGACTGGTCGATCGTTCGCGGGTGGGGATCATGGGATTCAGTGCGACGGGATGGGAGGTCGCCTATGCGATTTCGCATCCGAAGTTCCCGTATGCGGCGGCCTTGACCGACGACAACAAGGACGGTGGCTACCTGCAGGCGGCCTTCGGCAACTGGTTCTACGGCATGGCCGAGCAGATGATCGGAGCGCCCGCTTTCGGTGACGGGCTCAAGGTATGGCTCGAACACTCCCCGGCGTTCAATGTGCATCGCATCAAGACACCCTTGCTCATGACGCTCACGTCGGATGCTTCGATGACCGGGCGCTGGGAGCTCTTCAGTCGTCTTCGCTACCTGCGCAAGCCGGTGGAGTTCTATGTCATTCCGGATCTTGCGCATGGCAGCCATGCCTTGCAGAACCCCACACAGGTGCTGGCACTGCAGGAACGAGCGCTCGACTGGTGGTGTTTCTGGCTGAAGCAGGAGGAAGATCCCGCGCCGGGCAAGGTGGCGCAGTATGCAGGTTGGCAAGTGCTGCGCGAACGGCAGCGAAGTCAGGGCAGCACTCCAGGGAAATCACGTGATCCCCGGTAGCATCCGTCCTCTTCGTTCATGACCAGTGTCGCAGCCAGGCTTCGGTATCGAGATGCATCAGGATCTCGATGGCCGTGACCTGGCTGCGGACGGCCTGCGTATCGAATGCTATGGCAACCGCGTGCCGCGATAGCAGCCCTTCGCGTACCAGAGCACCGTCGAGCAGGAATTCGCGTGCAAAGTTCCAGTGCGTTGCCAGGATGCGTTCGGCGACCCCGGGTGCGCGGTCTTTCCAGCGACGCTGCAGGATGGCAGCTGGGACTTCACGGACGAATGCGCGACGCGCAAGCCCACGTTCGATTCCTTGATCGAAGTGAATATAGGTGGGAATGCGTAGGCACAGCTCCACCATGGGTTGCGACAGCAGCGGCGACACGATGGCCGGCGCGATGTCGGATCGCAGGGTTGAAATGTCGTAGAACTCGGAAGGTTGGAGCATGGAGGCCAGGCGCCGCTGCAGGCTGGGCAGCCGCCGTGAGCCCGCGAGCCAAGGGTGGGGTGTCGAGGGCTGCATGTTCTGCCGCAGCAGCTCCGGATTGACCAGTTGGGACAGCTGCGCATAAGCCATGGGCAGTTCGCGCGCCGGCAAGCCTAGCCAGCGGTGGCGTGCTGCATCGACCAGTACGCTCCATACGGACTGGTCGGTGTGGCGAGCCACCAACGCGCTGAGCGCTACTATCGTCGGACTGATGCCGTTCAGAGCAATATGGTCGAGTACGGCAAAGCTCACGCTGTCGCGACAGAAGCCGGAGTCACCGCCCAGGCCTGTGGACACCGCGGTTGCACCGTGCTGCCTGCAGAGTGACCGCTCGAATGGGGCGCGCTGCAGGAACGACAACGTGGCAATCGGCTCAAGCGTCGGTGCGAACGTGGCGATGCGCGGCAGAGGCGCTTCTTCGGGCACGAATGGCTGTTCAAGGCACATCAGTTCCGCATGATCAGCCGCGAGGCGTGCCCAGGCGCGTGCATCGCTGCATCCGTGCGGATCAAAATAGGCATAGCTGATGATGTCTGTGCGCGTGTGCCGCAGACATCCGAGCACGATTGATGAATCCAGGCCGCCGGACAGTCGATGGACAATCCGCGGGTGGCGGCTTGCGAGGGCGCGCGTGCATGCAAGCGCGGTTGCATGCAAGACATGCCGCGCAGTGACTGGATCGTCCAACCGCTCCTCGACTGCGATGGCAGCCGGATCCCAATGCTGTAAGCGCGTCGCGCGCACAGGCTGACGACCGAAATCGACTTCCAACGATTCGCCACCAGCCAATCGGGTCACGCCTTCCAGTGGATCCTCGCGCGCCCCTGATGGTGCGCGACACACGAATCGTCGCAGGTAGCTGCGGTTGACGCGGAAAGGTCCGAGCCCGAGGTCGATCATGTCCGACAAGCAGGAGAACACCAAGTGCATGTCGTCCTGCGCGAGGTGCAGCGCGGGAAGTGATCCGACTGGATCCTTGAGAATGCGTACTCGATACGCGTTGCTTGGGGCATGGAAGGCCACATAGTCGCCCCAGCAGGCTCGTACCATCTGATTGGCATTGCACAGCCATGCCTGGCTCTTCTCGGTGGACGCCGTCAGGTCCGATTCTTCTTCATGAAGGATCGGCGCGCGGAACATGGAACCCAGGATGACCCCCTCGCGACAGATCGTGATCGGCAGGCAGGACTCGTTCCCGGCGTCCGTGCACCACAAGCGCAGCGATGGCGCATGGAAGGCGAGACGCCACATTGATGGATGACTCAGGGTCAGTCGCGACTCCATCCTGGCGAGCGCGCTGGGAATCGTCCGAGGATCGAAAAGCAGCGCGAGATAGCGAAACACTGCATCGCCTTTAAACGATCAGAATGGGGGTGTACTCGTTCACATCGTCCGGACGCCCATCCAGGACGAGCCGGCCCGCCTGCACCCAGCTGTGCGCGCCCCACGGGCGGGTGCGTACGCCGATCACCCAGTTCGGGTGCAGCCCGTAGAAACCCAGGAATCGCTCGAGCGTCAGCGCGTGCAGCAGGCAGCGGTCACGAGCGTCGTATACGAAAGGTCGCAGGATGCGAAACACGCTGACCAGTCCGATGGCCCGGGAGTCCTCGAACACAAGACCTCGGCGCAGTGAACGTGATCGAAGAAGATGTAGCGCACGGCAGATGCGGTACAACGAACATGTGCGCAGTACATGCCGCGCCCAGACATGGGCTGCCAGGCAGGCAAGTGCGTGATGCCAGCGCAGCGGGGTTTCAGACTGGAATTCGTAGCCGGCGCTGTACAGGGTACCTGAGGTGTCCGTGCGAACTGTGACGGGGGCACGTCGGCCTGCGCCTCGCCCGATGATCCGGGCTGCAATGAGTGCTTCCAGCAAATGCCGCGCCGGAGCGACAGGCATATTCGCGTTACGGCTGGGAAGATATGGCGCGGTGTCGTGCGGCAGCAGGTCGATGTTCTCCAGGACCTGGGTTTCACCTGGCCCCAGGCTGAAATAGCGGTTGCGCTTCAGATCCAGGCCGACGGTATCGCAGAGGGTGCGGCACAGGCGGAGATGATCGGGGAGGAATAACGGGTCCATATGCAGTCTCCGTATCGCCGTCGGAGATGGGGCGCGCGTACGCGCCCCATCGAACCACACCGAAAGTGCACGGTCCTTTCAGAGGAAGCCGATCTCGACGTCGTTATCGGGGCGCACGGGCGCGCCCCTGTCGCGGGTTTCGGTGGTGGCATCGCCCAGATCGGTCAGTTCCAGATCGCACATGATGAGTCTCCTTTGCATGGAAGAACGTGAATGCCAGCCGCGGTGGCGGTACGAACATGGAATCGATGCGGCACTCTGATCAAGGTGGAATTGCGCGGAGTCGTTACAACCACTGATGCATGAAGGTCGTCATACCGGTGAATAGGATCTGTAAATTTCATCGATTGGAGAGCACAGCCCCTTCGAAAACAGACAGTTGAGTCGTTCGTAAAGGCGCGTTGCCCCGCATGCTGTGAAGTGATACAGCATCCAAAGGAAAGAGCGCCGACACCGTGGGTCAGAGGCGGTCTTGTGGGTCTGCCTTACCTGTGTCGCGCGAGACCTCAGCCAAGCGGCACCAAGTGATGAAGCGTATCCAGACGGAACAGGTGCGGCTGCCGCGATCGGGCGCGCGTGATCGTCTTGGACAGAGTCGACGGATCACGCCCGAGCTGACGGGCTACCTGCTCCAGCGTCGCCACCCGACGCTCCATTGAATACCAGGCGATAAAGGCTCTGGCGAGCACGGCCTGATGTCGTCGCGATCGCGACAGGATCTCGGTCCGGGACACGTTCTGGAGCACGGCCACCTGTTGGATGAGCTGCTCGAGTGTCAGCCGGGTCCGCGGCACACGCAGGCGTCGCGGCAGGCTACCCAGGAACGTGTCGCTGCCGATGATGCGGGATTCGCCCCGGCCGGGTGCGGCGAAGAGCGCAATCTCGCGGGCACTCGGTGTCTGCCGCATGAATTCCTGGAGCGGGATGCGTTCGCCGCGATCATTTACTAGCTCGCGTACGTGTCGCACGTTCACCCATGAGATGCGCCGCGCGCCGGCGTATACCGGCCAGCTGCTGTGCGGATAATCTGCGGGGGAGTCGCACAACTGGGCGAGCACGGGAACGTAATGCACGAATCGAACCAGCTCGGGCAGCCATGTCGCGGCGTCTATGAGCGCGGAGGAGAAGCGCCGCAGGAAGATCCGCTCAGGCTCGCCGGTTTGTTGCAACTGAAGTTGGCGTGCGGCGCCGCTGACGAACCTCTGCATGAAGCGGCTGACCGGAATCTCGTGGCTGCGCACCACGAGGTGCATGGCGCGATCGAGCCAGCAGAAGGCGTAGAGATCCGTGTATGTCGCGGCCAGCGCCGCCGCCAGACGCTGTTCCAGTATCCGCACATCGATGGCTGACTGCAGGAGCCGCCGATGTGCCGCAGCGATCTGCAGTAGATAGTAAGTGCCGCCAGGGATATGGGGCCGGGGATGCCGTGGCATCGAGGCGATGCCCGGAGTAGGTCAGTGCGTGCCGCGGCCGTAGTACTCCGCCAGGCGTTGTGCGATGGGTCCGGGCAACGCATCGGCCATCGGCAGTGTCCGGCTGTCGGTCTTGAAGATGACGGCAGGATCCTGGCCCTCGTACTGACCGAGATTGGGGCGATGGATGCGATAGCCGAGCAGGTCGCGCACGGCCGGCGGGAAGTTTCGGGCGATGCGGGGCGGATAGGCCAGGAAAGAGTTTTCGTAGGGTTTGAGCCAGCCCAGGCAGTAGCTGAGGATCAGGCCGGTACGCGGCTGCGCGCTGGCGTTGGAGCCGCCGCAATGAGTTGTCGACCCCAGGTAGATGAGTGCCGAGCCTCTGCGCATCTGCGCGACGATGGCGTCGCTGTTGCGCGGATCCTGGTTGGGATCGTGAGAATGCTTTGGCCACAGGCGCGTGGCGCCGTTCTCGGCAGTGAAGTCCGATAGTGGCCACATCACGTTCACCATGTACTCGATGCCGTGCTTGTCGATCGGCCACATGTCCTCGTCGCGATGCGGAATCTGCGAGCGCTCGCCGGGATGCAGGCGAATCGCCTGCGACAGGTTCAATTGATACCAGTCGCAGTGACCTCCGAGCACATGCTGCATGATCGCCAGAACGTCCGGGTGCAGCAATAACGCGTGCGAGCTCGCTGATTTGAGCAGGATCGATGCAAGCCGCGTCGTCGACCACCCGTAGAAATCGCCGATGCAGCGCGGCGTCTGTTCGAACCAGGGCTCGAGCTCGCGGCAGATCCGATCGATGCAGCGCGAATCGATGCACTGCTCGAGAATGACGAAGCCGTTGCGCCGCAGCTGCTCGAGCCGGGCGGCGATGATCCTTGAATGAGAGGCTGATCTGGCGGTGCAGGGGCTCATGATGATTAGGCTGCGCGCGTGTGCTGCGGGAGTAGGTAACGAGTGATCGGCGCGCGGATGCCGAAGCGGCCGCGCAGGGCGAGCAGCCCCGCGGAATCGACTTGCACCTGCAGCGCCGTGACCTGGTCGATCCGGTCGGGCAGCGTCGGCCCGAGCGCGGATGCGTGCCAGCCGCAGTGGAGCGCGAGCGGCAGCAGTGCGGCATTCGCGGTGAAAATGATCTGTCCGACCCCGAACAGCAGGCAGGTCTCCAGGATGCCGCACAGGATCTCCCACAGACTGCGCAGCCGGGCGCGGCGACCCAGTTCGGGTGCCGGGCAGAAGCGAGATGCTTCCCAGACGTCGCGTCCATGCGGCGGCGGCGAGCTGCAGGCGTGGGCGAAGAGGTCGCTCATCAGGTGCGGCCGGTCCGTCGGCAGCAGGCGCGCGGACGCCAGCACGGGTCCGTCTGGCTGTGCCCGTGCGATCAGATAGATGGTGTCCTGCCGATCATAGGCGTCGATCTCGCCGAGGTCGGTGGGCGGGAGCCGCCAGCCAAGGCGGTCGATGAACATGGTCCGGCGATGCAGGTACATCTGTAGCAGCTCCTGCCGGAACAGGTTTCTGTTTTCCGCGGTGACGATGTAGATCATCGGTTCGCTCCCCTGACAGCGATGCGCAAGCATGCGGTGCAGGGCGCGACCTGCAATCACTCTGATCGGAGGGGTTTTGCCGTGAGGGATGCTCATCCATGGCGTGATGTCATGGAGGTTGACATCGTGCGACGGGGTGCTCTGGTGCGGCAGCGTCCCCCGAGCCGACTCGATATCAAGGGCTTTTCACTCTGGCTAAAGTGCTGTGCCGAAGTTCTAAAGCGAGGGCTGGCCGGCCATCGGGTTCCGGGGAACGGGGGCTGCTGGAAATCTGCCGGAAACCGGCATCAAGATGGTGCGCGCGATGGTGCACACGCATGATCTAGTCTTCTTTGCGGCCTGCGGCGCTTGTAGCATCGCTTGCCGGGACTCTAACCACTAAATCTTTTTCCGGAGACCTAAGCAATGCGAATTCTTTCCGCGCCGGCCCTGGCGCTTGTACTTGCTGCGGGCATGGTGTTCTCACAGGTTTCTACGCCGGCGGTCGCAGCCAGCTCGAAGCGGGCGCAGGTCGAGTTCGAACGCATGACCTGGCCGGAGGTGAAGGAGGCGCTGGCGGCCGGCAAGACCACGGCACTCATCTACACGGGTGGCGTCGAGCAGCGCGGTCCGCAGAACGCCAACGGCGGCCACAACATGATGGCCTATGCCACCGTGAAGGCGATCGCCGAGAAGCTCGGCAACGCCATCTTCATGCCGGTGCTGCCGTTCACGCCGAACAATGCCAATGCGGAGATGCCGGGCACCATCGGGCTCACCAACGATCTGCTGGGCGCGGTGCTGGAGCGCATAACCGAGCAGACCATCGTCAACGGTTTCAAGAATGTCATTCTGATGGGCGATCACGGCGGCGGCCAGGGTCAGCCGAACGTGTATGAAGCCGTCGCCAAGAAGCTGGACGCCAAGTACGCCCCGCAGGGCGTTCACGTGTACTACTGCGACCAGGTCTACAAGGCGGCCAATGCCGCGTTCGATGAGTACCTGGCGAAGAACGGCTATCCGGCCAGCTTCCACGGCGGTATCCCGGACACGGCGCTGATGCTGTATCTCGACAAGGACAACACCTGGGTCCGCAAGAACCTGCTGCCGAAGGCGGTCGGCATCCCGGTGGTCGACGGCAAGCCGCAGATGGACGATACCTCGGCTCCGCGCAACGGCATCATCGGCGATGCTCGCCGTTCCACGGCGAAGCTCGGCAAGATCGCTCTCGACATGAAGGTCGATTACGCGGTGAAGCAGATCCAGGGCTTCCTGGCGCAGAAGTAGTAGACGTCGGTGCCGCGGCGGTCGCATCTGCGATCGCCGCGGCCGGATCGCCGCCCGTCTTGCGGTGCTGGCCGGGAACCGCGGCCGCTCGTCTGCAAATATCTCGGGCTGTTCTCAAAGCGGAGCGGTCATCAGGACTGCTCGCTCAACTCGATCCAGGTCGGCGCGTGATCGCTGGCCTTTTCCCAGCCGCGTACGTCCCGATCCACGCCGGCTCGTTGCAAACGCCTGGCAGCTGGCGCATTGAGCAGAAGATGATCGATGCGCAGGCCGGCGTCACGCTGGTAGGCGTTCCGGAAGTAGTCCCAATAGGTGTAGATCTGCGCGTCTGGGTACAGGTGCCGTAGCGCATCGGTCCATCCCTGGCTGACCAGGCTGTCGAACGCTGCGCGCGTCTCGACTCGAAACAATGCATCGTCGACCCAGCGCTCGGGCTTGTACACGTCCTTCTCGGTGGGGATGACGTTGTAATCGCCGGCCAAAACCACCGGCGTGCCGCTCGCGGCCAGTTCCGCCGCGTGGCTCCTGAGGCGCTCCAACCAGCGCAGCTTGTAGTCGAACTTCGGGCCCGGCGCCGGATTGCCGTTGGGCAGATAGAGGCATCCGATCAGGACGCCGCGCACGGTTGCCTCGATGTAGCGGCTATGTTCATCCTCGGAGTCGCCGGGCAGTACGCGCCGGATTTCCGCCGGCTGACCGTCGCGGGCCAGGATCGCGACGCCGTTGTAGCTTTTCTGTCCGTGCCAGATCGCACCATAACCGGCGTCGTGCAGGGCGCTTTCGGGAAATTTCTCCTGCGGCGCTTTCAATTCCTGCAGACAGACCACGTCCGGGGTCGTTGCCTGCAGCCAGCGCAGCAGGTTGGGGAGCCGGGCATTGATGCTGTTGACGTTGTAAGTGACGATGCGCATGGCGCGCATTGTAATGGCTGTCGCCGGCAGCGTCGGCGAGGATCATGGCGGCCCGTCGGCCACGATGGCGATACCGGTGCTGTCTGGCCCGTAATGATCATTCCCGTGCAGCTTCCCCGACTCGATCGCAGCGGCAATCCATTCGAGCCCGCAGGCTGGACTCCAGCCGGCGCCGTGCCGGCCATGCCGAAATGCGCCAGTGGTGCCGACTCCTTGACCGCGGATCGCTAGAATGGCCAGCTTCGCTCGTGCAACCGTGATTGATTGATGACCACGATGGAAAGCCTGTCTCTATGGATGCGTGAATGGCTGAGTGTGCTGCTGCCGATCGGCCGGCTGCTGCTGATCATCGTCGGTGCGTGGCTGTTGCGCCGGCTGGTGCGGTCGCTGATCGAGCGCCTGGGTACGCGGGCGGTGCTGCCGGTGGAGCTGGTGGTCGGAATGCGCCGGGTGGCGTCCTTCCTGATCACGGTGGCGGCGCTGCTGCTGGTATTGCAGCAGCTTGGAGTGTCGCCCACGGTGCTATGGACGGCGCTCACCGGTTTCGTGGCGGTGGCGGCCGTGGCCTTCTTCGCCGCCTGGAGCGTGCTGTCGAATATTTTCTGCGCCTTCCTGATCTTCACCACGCGTCCATTCCGTCTGTACGATCAGATCGAGTTGCTGGAGAACGGCGAGAAGCCGGGTCTGCGCGGTCAGGTCGTCGATATCAATCTGATCTACACCACGCTCAAGGAGAGCGTGCCCGAAGGCGAGCTGGCGCCGGTACTGCAGATCCCCAACAGCTTGTTCTTCCAGCGGACGGTGCGTCGCTGGCGAACCTGACGCAGACCGCCTTCTCTCGTCACTCCCGCGTAGGGCTCGCCCCCGTCCAGGCGGGGAGCGGGAGTCAATCCTGCGGATTTACCTGGATTCCGGCCAGCTCGGGGCAGGTTCTGTGCGGAAGTGAGCAGGAACTGGTAGATCAGAGTATCCCTAAGTCGATCGCGCGCGTTTCAGCTTCCGCCACAGCGTGGTGCGGCTGATACCCAGGCGCTTGCTGGCTTCGGCGTGCGAGCCGTTGCACTCCTGCAGCACCCGGTGGATGAGCTGGCCCTCCGTCTCGTCGCGACGTGCAGCGATGGAAGCGCTTGGCCGGGTAGCCGGGTGCTCCTGAAAGATCTCCGGAACCAGATCGCGCAGTTGTGCCTCCGCGGATGCCGCATCTGCCGGGCGCTCCAGCATGGCGATGCGTTCGATGAGGTTCTCCAGCTCGCGCACATTGCCGGGCCAGTCGTAGGTCAGCGCCGCCTGCAGCAACTTGTGGATACGCGGATCGTCGGTCACGTCGATACCGGCGCGGGTAGCTATCTTACGCGTGAGGTGTGCTGCCAATTCCGGCAGATCCTGCCGACGCTGGCGCAAACCGGGCAGCTCGACTCGCAGAATGTTCAGCCGATAGTACAGATCGCGGCGGAAGTCGCCGCTGGCGATGCGTGCGGTGAGATCGCGATGGGTTGCTGCAATCACGCGAACGTCGACACGCGTGGGTTCGATGGCGCCGACGCGCAGGATCTCCCTTTCCTGCAGCACACGCAGCAGGCGGGTTTGCAGCGATATCGGCATTTCGCCGATTTCGTCGAGAAAGATCGTTCCCGTGTGCGCGGCCTCGAACAGACCCAGCTTGCCGCCACGACGTGCTCCGGTGAATGCGCCTTCTTCGTAGCCGAACAGCTCGCTTTCGAGCAACGACTCCGGAAACGCCGCGCAATTGATCGCGATGAAAGGCTGATTCGACCGCCGGCTGGCGGCGTGAATTCCCTGCGCCAGCATTTCCTTGCCGGTGCCGCTCTCGCCAAAGATCAGCACAGTGGCATCGCTGCGTGCGTACTGTGCGGCGAGCAGCCGCGCCTGAACGATGCCGGGACTGGTGCCTACGATGTCCGACAAGCGATAGCGCACGCCGACGGTTGGCTTGTGCCGGCGCGCGCGCAGATCGCGATCGACGCGTTGAATCGATTCGGGATCCTGGCAAGTGAGCACGGCGCCGGTCTGTGCGCCCTGCTCGGTGATCGGCAGCCGGCTGGTCAGCACGGCTCGCGCCCCGAGTTTCTGCAACTCGTCGATCTCGGCGCGCGGTTCGTGCAAGGTGCGCTCGAGCGACAGCTCCGGGGCCACTTCGCTGAGCTTGCGGCCGATCAGGTCGCTTGCGCGCCGTTCCAGCAGCCGCTCCATCGCGGGATTGAGTATCTCGATGCGCTCGCTCATGTCGACGGCCACCACGCCGTCGCGCAGCTGCCCCAGAATCGTGTTCAGGCGCTCGCGTTTCGCCGCTTCCATGCGCGACAGTCGCGCGATCTCGACTGCGTCGTCGAGCGCTTCGCGCACCGCCGCCTCGGAGTAGAGAAACACGCCCGACATGCCGGCTGCCTCGGCCAGGTCGGTGACCAGGCCCGGGGCGACTACCACCTCGATGCCCTTGGCCCGCAGGCTGCGTACGCAATTCTTCGCATCGTCGGTCGTCCAGTAGCTGTGCTGCTCGATGCCCAGGCCGAACAGGGCATTGAACTGCTCGACTTCCGGTGGAACGGCGCCATGCGTCACCAGTGCGATACGGGACGAGATGGCGCGCGCCCGGCCCAGTGCGCTCATCACGTCGAAACCGCCGACGCGCACCAGCACGACCGGCACATCCAGATGCTGTCTCAGGTAAGCGCCGTTCGAGCCGGCCGCCACCAGCACGTCGACCGGCTGCGCGCGGCTCAGCTCGCGAACGCTGGCCACGGCCGGCTCGAACCCGCTGTCCAGCACTTCGACGCGGGCGCTCAGGGCGTAGCTGGGGGCAAGGCTATGCAGTAGATCCTTGATCCGGTGCAGGCCCACCGCGACGATGCGCGGCGGCGCAGCCAGGCGTGGCATCGGGGCGCTCATGGCGGCGTTCGCTGTTTCACTGTGTTTCACGATGCAACTATAGTGTTACGCACGTGAAACAGCTACTCATTTGAGGATGAGACAAGAGCTGCGGCTCCTCTGAGATCAATGGGTTACATGTGTCGACCGGGCCGGCTGTATGGCACGGGACTTGCTCATCAGCGACCACACTCAATCCATTAAGAGGCAGCGATGGCAACAGCTGGAACCAATTTTCGCTCGGCCCTGGCAGCCGAGAAGCCGCTGCAGATCGTGGGCGCGATCAATGCGAATCACGCGCTGCTGGCGAAGCGGGCCGGATACCGGGCGATCTACCTGTCGGGTGGCGGCGTGGCGGCCGGCTCGCTGGGCATGCCCGATCTGGGCATCAATACGCTCGACGACGTGCTGACCGACATCCGTCGCATCACCGATGTGTGCGACCTGCCGTTGCTGGTGGACATCGACACCGGCTTCGGCCCGAGCGCCTTCAACATTGCGCGCACGATCAAGAGCCTGATCAAGTTCGGCGCGGCCGGTTGCCACATCGAGGACCAGGTCGGGGCGAAGCGTTGCGGTCACCGCCCGGGCAAGGAGCTGGTGTCCACCGAGGAGATGGTGGATCGCGTCAAGGCTGCGGCCGATGCGAAAACCGATCCGGACTTCTACTTGATCGCGCGCACCGACGCGATCGCCGTGCACGGCATCGATGCCGCGATCGAGCGCTCGATCGCCTGCGTCGCGGCCGGAGCCGATGCGATCTTCGCCGAGGCGGCGCTCGACCTGGCGACCTACCGGCGCTTCATCGACGCCGTGAAGGTGCCGGTACTGGCCAACATGACCGAGTTCGGCAAGACGCCGTTGTTCGCCTTGTCCGAGCTCAAGGACGCCGGCGTCGCCATGGCGCTGTATCCTCTGAGCGCGTTCCGCGCCATGAACAAGGCGGCGGAGAACGTGTACCAGGCGATTCGACGCGACGGCCATCAGCGCAACGTGGTCGATACGATGCAGACGCGCGAAGAACTCTACGACCGTATCGGCTATCACGCGTACGAACAACACCTGGACGCGCTGTTCGCGTCCCGCAAGTAAGGCGCGCTCCGCGTCCCCGCAACTACAGGAAGACTTCCATGACCGATGCTCCAGTCTCAGGATTCAAGCCCAAGAAGTCAGTGGCGCTCTCCGGCACCGTCGCGGGCAACACGGCGCTGTGTACAGTGGGCCGCAGCGGCAACGATCTGCACTATCGCGGCTACGACATTCTCGATGTCGCCGCGCAGTGCGAGTTCGAGGAGATCGCGCACCTGCTGGTGCACGGCAAGCTGCCCAACGCGGCCGAGCTCAAGGCGTACAAGACCAAGCTGAAGTCGCTGCGCGGCCTGCCCGCTGCCGTCAAGACTGCGCTGGAGCAGTTGCCGCCTTCGGCGCATCCGATGGACGTCATGCGCACCGGCGTCTCCGTGCTCGGCTGCGTGCTGCCGGAGAAGGACGATCACAACAACGCCGGCGCGCGCGACATCGCCGATCGCCTGATGGCTTCGCTTGGCTCGATGCTGCTGTACTGGTATCACTTCGCCTTCAATGGCAAGGTGATCGAAGTGGACGAGTCCGATGAAGACTCCATCGGTGGCCACTTCCTGCACCTGCTGCACCAGGAAAAACCCCAGGAGTCCTGGGTCAAGGCGATGCACACCTCGCTGGTGCTGTACGCCGAGCACGAGTTCAACGCCTCGACCTTCACCGGGCGCGTCATCGCCGGCACCGGTTCCGACATGTACTCGGCGATTTGCGGCGCGATCGGCGCGCTGCGCGGTCCGAAGCACGGCGGCGCCAACGAAGTCGCGTTCGAGATCCAGAAGCGCTACGAGACGCCGGATGAGGCGGAAGCCGACATCAAGGCTCGCGTCGAGCGCAAGGAAGTGGTGATCGGCTTCGGTCATCCGGTCTACACCATCTCCGATCCGCGCAACAAGGTGATCAAGCAGGTCGCGCACGAGCTGTCGAAGGAAGCCGGCAACACCAAGATGTTCGACATCGCCGAGCGCCTGGAGACGGTGATGTGGGACATCAAGA
>JBDHQY010000010.1:0-13751 GCA_039807315.1 Steroidobacter sp.
CATCGAGCAGTACAAGCGCTTCCTGGAGCTGCAGTCGGGCAACGACAAGATGCGGGCCGAGGCCATGCGTCGGCTGGGCGATCTGCAGGTCGAGGTCGACGAGGGTGCACGCGCGGCGGGCGATGCCGGCTTCGACGGCATGCAGACCAAGGAAGCGATCAAGCTGTACGAATCGCTGCTCGCCGCTTATCCCGGCTACGAGCGCAACGATACGGTGCTGTATCAGTTGTCGCGCGCCTACGAGGCGGAGGCACAGCCGGACAAGGCGCTGGCGGCGCTGGACCAGTTGGTCGCGAAGTATCCGTCGAGCAAATGGACGGCCGAGTCGCAGTTCCGTCGTGGCGAGATCCTGTTCAGCGAAGCGCGCTACCGCGATTCCGAGCGCGCCTATGCCGCCGTCGTGGCGGCCGGCCCCGACAGCGGCTACTACGAACAGGGTCTGTACAAGCATGGCTGGTCGCTGTTCAAGCAGGGTAGCGGCGAGGAAAGCGTCGAATCTTTCCTCAAGGTCATCGATCGTGTGCTGGTGAGCAATGGCAGGCTGCGCGACCGCGATTCGCTGGAACGGTCCGCGCGTGAGCTCGCCGACGACGCCTTCCATACCATCGCCGTCACTTTCTACGATCTGGACGGCGCCGGGTCATTGGACGATTTCCTCAAGGGACGCGGCGATCCGCTCTATGCGCACCTGCTCTACGAAGGACTGGGCAATCTATACATAGAGAAGGAGCGCTATCAGGACGCGGCCCTGGCGTATGAAGCCTTCGCCAAGCGCCGCCCCGACGATCGGTTCGCGCCGTCGCTGCAGATGCGCACCATCGAGGCGTATCAGAAGGGCGGCTTCGCATCGCTGGTGCTCGAAGGCAAGCAGGCGTTCGTCGAGCGCTACGCTTTCGGTTCGGCGTTCTGGGCCAACCGCACCGTGCAGGATGCGCCGGAAGTGGCTGCGCAGCTCAAGTCGAATCAGCAAGACCTGGCCGAGTATTACCACGCGCAGGCGCAGAAATCGAAAAAACCCGAAGACTATTCGGCCGCCGCGCGCTGGTATCGCGCCATGCTCGATTCGTTTCCGCAGGATGCGCAGGCGCCGGCGACACGCTATCTGCTGGCTGAAGTGCTGTTCGAGTCCGGCCGCTTCGCCGAAGCGGCGAAGGAGTACGAGCACACGGCTTACGATTATCCGGCGCACCCGAAATCTTCCGATGCAGGCTACGCTGCGCTGATCGCGTATCAGAAGCATGAGCCGACCATCGCCGGAGAATCGCGGACGTTGTGGCATCGGCAGGCCATTGAAAGCGAAGTGATGTTCGCTACCAGCTTCCCGGAGCATCCGGAGTCCGCGCGCGTGTTGACCAAGGCGGATGAAGAGCTGTTCGCGCTCGACGATTTCGATCGCGTGATCGATCTGTCGCGGCAGATTCTCGAGCGCAAGCCCGCGGTGGATTCCAAGTACCAGCGTACCGCCGCGACCTTGCTCGCGCATTCCTTGTTCGATCGCGGTCGTTATGGCGAAGCCGAGAGCGCCTATGTGCGCGTGCAGGGTTTCTTGCTGCCCAACGATCCGGATCGTCCGGCGATCGAGGAACGCATCGCGGCGTCGATCTACAAGCAGGGTGAGGCGAAACAGGGGGCCGGCGATGCCGTCGGCGCGGTGGACGATTTCCTGCGCGTCAGCCTGCTGGCGCCCAATGCCAAGGTCAGCGCCAACGCGGAATTCGACGCCGCGGGCATCCTGCTGCAGGAGAAGCAGTGGGAGCGGGCATCCCAAGTGCTCGAAGGCTTTCGCCGCAAGTATCCGAATCATGAGCTGACGCCTGAAGTAACGCGGTCGCTGGCGGTGGCGTATCTCGAAACCGGCCGCACCGGTGAATCGGCAGCGGAGTTCGAACGAATCGGCGCGCGCGCGGAGGAACCAGCGGATATGCGTCGCGAAGCGCTCTGGCAAGCGGCGACCTTGTATGAGAAGGCAGGCTCGCAGGCGAATACGGCCCGCGCCTACGCCAACTACATCAAGCAATTCCCCAGTCCGCTCGACCCGGCTCAGAATGCGCGCCAACGCTTGGCCGACATGGCGCAAGCGCAGAACGACGTTCGTACACGTTCGCAGTGGATCGACGAAATCATCGCGGCGGACAAGGCGGCCGGTGCGGCCCGCACCGATCGCAGCAAGTACCTGGCCGCGCGCGGTACGCTCGAGACCGCCGAGCCGCAGGTGGCTCTGTTCAGTTCGATCAAGCTGGTGGCGCCGCTCGACAAGACGCTCAAAGCCAAGCGTGGCGCGATGGAGAAAGTGCTGAGCACGTACGGCCAGGCGCTGGACTACGGCGTGGCGGAAGTCACCACCGCGGCCACTTATGGCATGGCCGAACTGTACCGGCAGCTGGGTGCGGATCTGATGACCTCGGAACGCCCGGCGGGGCTCGATGCCGAGGCGCGCGAGCAGTACGACGTGCTGCTCGAAGAGCAGGCATTTCCGTTCGAGGAGAAGGCGATCGAACTGCATGAAACCAATGCCGGTCGCACCGGCACGGGTGTGTACGACGAATGGGTGCAGCGCAGCTTCGACGTGCTGGCGAAGCTCAAGCCGGCGCGCTATGCGAAAGCGGAGGTCAGCGAGGACTATGTACCAACGCTGCGCTGAACATCCCAACTGCGTCGAGCCAGGCCGTGCGATCCGCGGCGCCGGGCTCGTGCCGCCTCTTGTCGCTGCTGCTGCCGTTATGGGAGAGAGCCGGGGTGCGTGGTGGCGTACATCTGCGCGCCGCTGTCTCATGGTCGGTTCGGTCTTGATGCTCGTCGCCTGCGGCTCGTCGCCTTCCAAGCCGGAACGGGAAACGCGGGCGGCAGACGTCGCTGCGCAACCTGGCGCGCTCGAGGCGCCGATTCCCGCAGAAGCGCTGCAGCAGTTCGACAGTGCCGTGGCCGCGATGAGCTCCGGCAATCTCGCGGCAGCCGAACAGAGCTTCCGTGCGCTGAGCAATGCCTATCCCATGTATCCGGGAGCGCTGCTCAACCTGGGCATCCTGCAGGCCAGGGCAGGCAGACTGGAGGATGCGGAGAAGACCCTGCGCGCCGCGATAGATCGCAACGCGAACAGTGCCGTCGCCTTCAATCAACTGGGCATCGTCCATCGGCGTCTCGGCCATTTCAGGCAGGCCGACGAAGCCTATCAGCGCGCGCTGCAGATCGATCCGAACTATGCGCTGGCGCATCTCAATCTCGGTGTGCTCTGCGATCTGTACCTGCAGCAGCCGCAGCGCGCACTGCAGTCGTATGAACGCTACCTGGCGCTGGCGGCAACGCCGGACGCCAAAGTGGCAGGCTGGGTGACTGAGCTGAAGACGAGGCTGAGCAATCAGCGCAGCGCGAGGACGCAATGATGAGATCGCTGATCGCCGTGGCGTTGTTGCTCGGGGCGCATGCGGCAAATGCCGCGGACTCCTCGCCGCAGGCCGCTCCCGCAAGGGGAGCAGATGCCGGAGTGTCGAGCGCTGCCCAATCTTCGCCCGCTTCGCCTTCGTCGGCCGACGTTGCTGCGGCCAGTGAGAGCCGGGCATCGACGCCAGCCACGGCCAGGGGCAATGCCGATCGTGCGCAGCCGTCGACGGCTGCGGCCCAGCCCAGGCGCAGTGGCGACCGGCTCGACCTGGACACCACTGTGGTGACCGGCAATCGTGAATTGCCCAAGGTGCTGTACATCGTGCCGTGGAAGAAAGCCGAGCTCGGCGACCTGCCGTCGCAGCCGTTCAACACGCTGCTGGATGAGGCGCTGACCCCGGTGGATCGTGACGTTTTTCGTCGGGAAGTGACGTACTACGGTGCAGTGTCTGCGGGCGCCAACAGCGGCGCAGCAACGGCTGCACCGCAGTCTGCGGGTCCTGAGAAATAGGTCGCAGCGCCGCCGGCCGGCATGGGGAGACTGTGGCTTTGGGTCAAGCAACGGACAACGGTTGATGCCGGCGCGGAGCGCCGCTCGATTTTTTGCGCACGCATTTCGCTCGAGATTTCCGCACCGCGTTTGAGCGCGGCCTAGCAGAGGAGTTACGTCGATGGAGCTGTATCACTTCGTGGTGAATTTCTTTAGGGAGGGAGGATTCTTCCTGTATCCGCTCGCCTTCATTTTCGTGGTGGGCGTGGCCATCTCGATCGAGCGGTTCATCTATCTCACCGCCGAGACCACCGCCAACCGCCGCGTCTGGAATCAGGTGGTGCCGCTGATCAACAGCGGCAACTTCAAACAGGTGGTCGCGGTCACCTCCAAGTCCAAGGCGGCCATCGCCACGGCGCTGAACTACGGCATCGCCCGACTGGCGAGCGCGCGGCGCCGCGACGATATCGAGAAGGCTATGGACGAAAGCCTGCTGGAGATCATTCCGCGCATGGAGAAGCGCACGCACTATCTCTCGGCGCTGGCCAACATCGGCATGCTGACCGGTCTGCTGGGCACCGTGGTTGGCCTGATCTCGGCCTTCGCCTCGATCGCCACCGCCAACCCGGCCGAGAAGGCCAGCCTGCTGGCGGCCAGCATCTCGGTAGCCATGAACAACACCGCTTCGGGTCTGTTCGTCGCCATCACGCTGCTGCTCACCCACATGTTCCTGGAAGCCAAGACCACCAAGCTGATCGACAGCCTGGAGATCGCCACGGTGAAGTTCCTGAACTCGGTGGTCGAGCGGCGCCAGGACGACACGGAAGAGACACCGGTGCCGGCTGCGCCCCGCGGCCGCGCCGCTGCCCACGGTTGATCCGTACCGACGCTGGAGGGAACAGGCATGGCGCAATCCAAGGTCGCACGGCGTGTCGGCCGCAACCATGCGCGATATCGTGGACGGCATGAAATCAATGTCGTGCCCATGATCGACATGATGATCATCCTGGTCTTCTTTCTGATCTTCACCGCGGTCTTCACCAAGACCAACGTGCTCGAGCTCAACCTGCCGGCCGCCGACAGCTCGGTGCCGGAACTGCCGCAGGGCTTGAATCTGGAAGTGATCGTGCGCCAGCAGGGCATCGACGTGGCCGATCGCGGCACCGGTGTGTTGCGCAGCCTGCCGGTCGTGGCCGAGGGCTACGACCTGAAGGGGCTGTCCGAGTACCTGCAGATGGTGAAGTCCAAGTATCCGCAGACCCAGAACGCCACCATCCTGCTGGAGCAGGAGGTGCAGTACGACACGCTGGTGCAGGTGATGGACACGGTGCGCGTGTTCCAGGTGCCGGGCTCGCAGTGGGATCAGGCGGAGCTGTTTCCGGAAGTATCCGTGGGAGATGCACCCACATGAGACCGTATCGACTCATGCGTCACCGCCAGCGCCACAAGACCGAGGCCGGCGGCCACATGACGCTGGTGCCGTTCATCGACATGCTCATGATCCTGGTGGTGTTCCTGCTGGTGCACACCTCGGACGTGGACGTGCTGCCCAACACCAAGAACATTTCCATTCCCGAGTCGATCTCCGACAAGAAGCCGCGGCCCACGGTGGTGGTGATGATCACCAAGGACGATCTGCTGGTGGACGGTCGCTCGGTGGCCTCGGTCGCCGAGGTGATCGCGGCCAACGATCCGGTGATCGAACCGCTCAAGCAGGCCTTGCAGGCGCAGGCCGATACGGTGCTGAAGGATGCGGCCCAGCAGGACATTGCCGCGCGTGAAGTCACGATCCTCGGCGATCGCCACACGCCGTACAGCGTGCTGCGCAAGGTCATGGCAACCTGCACGGATGCGGAGTACGGCAAGGTTTCGCTGGCGGTGATCGAGCGCGAGCAGCGCGCCGCCCGCACGGCGTCCTGACGATGGGAAGCACCATGGCACTGGCGCCGTACTACAGACTCTACGAACTGCCTTGGTCGCCCACCGAGGAGATCGAGCGCCGCTTCCGCAAGGTTCTGCGCAACATCCTCATCCTGTTCGCGGCTCTGGCGCTGCTGATCCCATTGTTGCCGGTGCCGCAGAAAGCGCAGGTACAGCAGCCGCCGATCCCGGATCGCATCGTCAAGCTGGTCATCGAGAAGAAGCTGCCGCCGCCGCCTCCGCCGCCGTCACCCAAGGTCGAGCCCAGGGAGCTGCCGCAGCCGGTCCAGAAGGTCGAGCAGCCCAGGCCGCAGCCACGCCAGCCGGATGCACGCGAGAAGGCGCAGAGCGCCGGTCTTCTGAAACTGCAGGATCAGCTGGCCGACTTGCGCGACAACTCGGTGCTCGACAAGGCTGCGATGACCAGGAACCTAACCGGCAAGGTCGGCGAGAGCACGGCCTCGGAGCGTTCGCTCATCACTTCTAAAGTCGGCGCCAGCAGTGGTGGCATCAACACGGCGGCGCTGAGCCGGGGCTATGGCGGCGGCGCCGGTTCGCTTACCGGGCACACCACCACGCAGGTCACTTCGGCGACGCTGGCGGCACAGGCCAGCGATGGCGTGCGGCGGGGTACGGGCAGCAGCAAGGCTTCGCGCAGCCGCGAGGAGATCGAGCTGGTATTCGATCGCAACAAGAGCGCGATCTACGCCATTTACAGCCGCGCGCTGCGCGACAAGCCCGATCTCAAGGGCAAGCTGGTGCTGGAGCTGACCATTGCGCCGAGCGGCGAGATCACCGACTGCCGCGTGCTATCCAGCGAGCTGAACGATCCGGACCTGGAGCGCAAGCTGGTGGCGCGGGTGAAATCATTCCGTTTCGAGGCGCGCGACGTGGAGACCATCACCACGACCAAGCCGATCGATTTCTTCCCGGCCTGAACTACGCCTGGCCGCCGGACCGCCCGTCGTGGTCCGGCAGCCGTTCGCCGACCGGACTTGCCAGCGTCGGTGCCGGGTCGGGATGATGCGGCTCATACGAGGAACAACCGCATGAACATCGACTCGGAAATCCGCCACTTCGCCGATTTGTCCTCGATCGACAAGGCCCGTTTCCTGGCGCGTTTCATGTACGAGCTGACGCTGGATGCGCGAAATTTCTACAGCCCCAGCGGCGATCAGAACATCGACGCCAACAAGCTGCGCTTCATCAATGAAGTGCAGCACCGCGTCACCCGTTTCATCGAGCAGATCCTGATCGACGATCCGGCCCGTTCCAGCGACGACGTGATGCTGCGGCTGCTGCTGGCGCCGCGCAGCGAGAAAACCATCGAAGCGCTGGTGCACTCCGCCTATACCCGCACCGTTCAGGCCACGGGCTGAAGCGGCGGCGGCCGCTGCGCCGATGGCGGGATTCGGTCCGAACGTCCGCCCCGAACAACTGCGCTGGCTGCAAGCAATCACTGCTGACGGCATTCCCGGCGCGGGTGGCGTAGCGGCAACCACTTCCCGTCCTTTCGGTGCTGCGGGCTTGCGCCCGGGGCCGTTCTGGTAGACTTCCGCGCCTCATGGATACCCCCTGCCAGGAGCACTGCCGGCCCGAGGCCTGAATCCCCGGGTGCTGCGCGCCGTTGCGTCATGCCTCGCCACGATCTGGTTTTTCCCATCAAGGATGCCGAACTGCGCGAAGACGTGCACATGCTCGGCGCGCTGGTCGGCGATGTGATTCGCGAGCAGGGTGGGGACGATCTGTTCCAGGCCGTCGAAAACGATCGCCAGGCCGCCATCGCGCAACGTGAAGGCGAAGCGGAAGGCGCGGTGCAGCTCATTGTGCGCACTCGCGACGTTCCCGCAGCGCAGGCTCGCGATCTGCTGCGCGCATTCTCGACTTGGTTCGAAATGGTCAACATGGCGGAGAAGGTGCATCGCATCCGTCGCCGTCGCCAGTACTTCAACGAAGGCGCGACCCAACCCGGCGGCATCGAGGAAGCCATCGTCACGCTCAAGCGGCAGGGGCTGGATCTGGCGGATATCCGCCGGCTGATGCTGCAGATGTGGATCGAGCCGGTGTTCACGGCTCATCCCACCGAGTCCACACGCCGCACCATCCTGCGCAAGCAGCAGAAGATCGCCCAGCTGCTGCTGGGTCGCCTGGGCCTGTCGCGCTCGGCCGCTGAAACGCACCGGATCTGGGGGCGCATCCGCACCGAGATCACCTCCGGCTGGCAGACGGCGGACAACTCGCGCGAGCGGCTCACGGTCGCCGATGAGCGCGAGCACGTGCTGTTTTTCATCGTCGAAGTGCTGTACCAGATCGTGCCGGTGCTCTACGAAGAGATCGCCGCGGCGCTGGAAAAGGTCTACGGCCCCGAGGCGCGCCAGCTGGAACTGCCGGAAATCCTGCGCTTCGGCTCGTGGGTCGGCGGGGACATGGACGGCAACCCGGATGTGAACGCCAAGACCATTCGAGAAACCATCGCGCGCCATCAGCAACTCATTGTCAACCGCTACTTCCTGGAGTGCCAGGGGCTGGCCGAGTCGCTGTCGCAGAGCGCCACGCGTATTGGAGTGTCGACCGAGCTGCAGGAGCGCATCGAGCGGTACCAGGCGCTGTTGTCGGCGGCACATTCGCTGTCGCCGGCGCGTCACGACCGGATGCCGTACCGGGTGTTTCTCGGTCAGGTGATGGAGCGGCTGCGCGCCACTTACGAGGGGCGGCAGGGATACTATGAATCCGCCGGACATTTCCATGCCGACCTGAACCTGATTCTGGAAAGTCTATTGGCGAATCGTGGTGAACATGCCGGTGCCTTCCAGGTGCGGCGTCTGATGCGTCGCGTGCGCACTTTCGGTTTCCATCTGGCGACGCTCGACATCAGGCAGAGCTCGGCCGTGCACCGCGCCGTGATCGGTCAGGGGATGGACGATGCGAACTGGGGTTTGCGCACCATCGAAGAGCGCAGCGCGCTGCTGAGGATGGCGCTCGAACACGATGCGAGTCCCGCTACAGTGCTGGACGCCACCGGCAAGCGGGCGCTCTGGGTGTTCGAGGCGCTGGCCCATTGCCGGCACCGCAATGGCGCGGACGCCATCGGTCCTTATGTAGTCAGCAGCACCCGCGGCATCGACGACATTCTCTCCGTGCTGCTGCTGGCGCGCTGGGCGGACACCGCGGACCGACGCTCCGGCGACGTGCCGGTGGATGTGGCGCCTTTGTTCGAATCGGCCCAGGCGCTGAACCGCTGCGGCGATGTGATGCGGCAGTTGTTCAACGAGCCCATCTACCGGCGTCACTTGCTCGGGCGCGGCAATCATCAGTACGTGATGATCGGTTATTCGGCCAGCAAGAAGGATTCGGGCGTCATCATGTCGCGCTGGCTGGTGCGCCAGGCGCAGGAGGCGGCGGTGGCGGCGGCCAAGGAGGCCAACATCGACCTGACGCTGTTCCACGGCCAGGGCGGTGCCTTCGGGCGGGGCGGCGGCCGCACCGAGGTGTTGGTCCGCAGCGCGCCGGAGGGCGCGGGACGCAGCCGCTGGCGCATGACGGAAGCGGGCGAGCTGATCAACGAGAAATACGGCCTGCGGCCGATTGCGCTGCGGATTTTCGAGCAGGGATTCAATGCGTTGGCGCTGGCCGGTACGGGAGGGCTGCCGCCGGAGAGCGTCGCGCCGCAGTGGCGCGACGCCATGGAACTGCTCGGCGCGCAAAGTGCCCGGGTCTACCGGGCCATGGTGTTCGACGATGTGGAATTCCCGGAATTCTTCCGGCAGCTCACGCCCATCGACGTCATCGAGCGAATGCAGATCGGCTCGCGCCCGGTCGCTCGTGTCGAGCGTGACGGCATTGCCGCGCTGCGTTCCATCCCTTGGGTGTACGCCTGGTCGCAATGCCGCTACATGGTGCCCGGCTGGTACGGTGCCGGCTCCGCGCTGGTGGCGGCGGGCGAGGCATTCGGCCCCGCGCTGCTCAAGCAGATGTACCGCAACTGGTTCTTCTTCCAGAACCTGATCGACGACATCGAACTGTCGCTGGCGCGCGCGGACCTGGAGATCGCTGCGCACTACGATCAGCTGGTGGAGCAAAGACTGTGCCGTTTCATTCCGGCGCTCCGCGCCGAGTACGAGCTGGCCAAGCGGCTGGTGCTGGAGCTCAAGGAGGAGGGGTGTCTGCTGGAGAGCGAGCCCACCATCCAGCGCTCCATCCGGCTGCGCAATCCTTACATAGATCCGATGCACCTGATGCAGGTGGATCTGCTGAAGCGCTGGCGCCGCGACGGGCGCGAGGACCGCGAGATGCTGGTGGCGCTGCTTGCGTCGATCGCGGGTATCAGTGAGGCGCTGCAGGGCGCTTGAGCCGCTGCGGCAGGAATTACGCGCTCATCCTGTGCTGGCGCCGCTGAGATGGGGCAGCAGCCAGTTCACCACGGTATCCAGACCGGCCCGGTTGCCGTCAGCGAAAAGCTCGGGGCGCTCCTGGAGCAGTCGATACGCAAAGGCCACGACATCGGTCGCATGGCGGCGCCGCGATTCGGGCAGCCGCAGCCACTCCTCCAGAATGCGCATTTGCTCATCGAGCTGTGCCATGTCCACCTCCGCAGCCGAGCCGCTGTATCCACGCGCGCGTGGAAAATAGCAGCGTCGCATTCGCCGTGCATTCGATTTCGTCTTGGGTTGCCGAGACAACGATAGCGGCCCTCGCGGCCTGCGTGGCGCCTCGGTGAAGAGGCTCGTGTCGATAAGCGGACAGGGCCGGCGCTTCGATTTGGACGAAGTGTACGGTGCGCGCTGTGGCATGTTCCTGGAGCAGGTCGATGTCGCCACCGATGCGGTTCCGCGCGGCTGGCGAGCAGGACGGCGCAGGTGTGCGTAGCATGGAAGCGGCTCGATGTTGCGTGGAGACGCGTTGGATTAGAGTTGCGTCCCGGCTGTATGAATGTGATTCACGTCGCGCTGTGGACAAGTACGCAGTGCCTGGCGATGTGAAAAATCTGCTCGAACCGGTCCTGGTCATTGCCTTGTTCATGGCGCTTTCCCTGAATTGCACGCCTGCGTCTACCCAGGTGTCGTTGCAATGCGGCAGAATTGCGCCCCTTTCAAACGATGTAACGGGCGCACGCCCACGAGAAACTGCCTTGAAGAAGCCTGCCTCGAAGAAGCGAACCTCGAAGACTACCTCCGTCCGGACTGCCTGCCCGTGGGTGACGTTGCCGCGCAGCGGCTCGAACCTGCACGTGGAAGACTTCCTGACGTTCCGGCTCACGCGATTGTCCAACGCGCTGCGCACCAACCTGACCAAGCGCTATCTCGAAGAATTCGAGCTGAGCCTGCCGGAATGGCGCCTGCTGGCGCTGGTGACGCGCTTCTCGCCGCTGCGGTTCTCCGAGCTCACCAGCCGCAGCAGCATGGACAAGGGCCAGGTCAGCAGAACGCTGCGCGTCATGACCAAGCGCGGGCTGACCAAGACCAAGATCATCGCGCAGCGCGGCTCGCGCGCCGCCGAAGCGCTCGCGGCGCCCGTCAGCGTGTCGGTGACAGCCAAGGGCAAGGCGCTGTACAAGTCGGTGCTGCCGGTGGCGCAGCAGCGTCAGGCGCAGATCATCTCGACACTGAGTGTCGCGGAGCGCCAGGCGCTGTACCGCACGCTGGACAAGTTGTACGCCACCATCGGCGACAACGCGGCGACCGACGACGTGTAACGGGCAGCCCTCTTGCAGCATCGGCGGAGGTTTGTCCGCCGCTGCCGTTAAGGAGGGCTCGGTTTCGATTTAGCAACTCCGTCGAGTCAGCTGAACTGAATAAGAGCTACCCCGAGCGGTTTCGCCGGGGTAGCGGTTCAGGCTCTGCTCGTGACGAAGCCGTGTTTGCGGTGCGGCGCAGCCAGGATTGCGCAGATGCAGGCGATCGATCGCACCTGACCGCGGTTGCTGAAAGGCACCAGCCAAGTGCTTCGCTGCGCTGTCGGGGCACGCGCGACCCTGGAATTTACGGTCCTGGCCGAGTCGCTGTGCGGCAGCGACACGATTCCGCATCACACGGTCGAGTCCGCTACCTCACGGACGGGATGCGAATTCGCGGCACTGGCAGTAAGCTGCGGCCATGAAGGCCGCTATCTCTTCTTCTTCCGCTGCGCAGCCGCTGAGTCCGGCCGACCGGGCGCAGCTCGAACAGGCGCTGGCTCGGTACCGCGAACATCCCGGACCGCTGCTGCAGGTACTGCATGCCGTGCAGGAAAGGCTCGGATACGTCCCCGATGCAGCGATCGCCGTCATTGCCGAGTCCCTGAATCTTTCGCGCGCGGAAGTACATGGCGTCGTAACTTTCTATCATCACTTCCGCCGCACGCGCCCGGGCCAGCATGTGGTACAGCTGTGTCAGGCCGAAGCCTGTCGAGCCATGCATTGCGAGACGCTCACGGCGCACGTGAAGCGGCGGCTCGGCATCGACTTCCATGAGACCACGGCGGACGGCCGCTTCACGCTGGAGCCGGTCTATTGTCTCGGCAATTGCGCCTGCGCGCCGTCGGCGATGATCGATGGTGAGCTGCACGCCAAGGTGACGCCCGAGCGTTTCGATGCCCTGCTGGCGCAACAGGAGGCGCGGAAGTGAGCGTCACGGTTTATGTTCCCGCGGACGCGACGGCGTTGTCCCTGGGCGCGCAGTCCGTTGCCGAGGCCATGGCAGCCGAAGCCGGCCGGCGCGGTTTGCAGATCAAGTTGGTCCGCAACGGTTCGCGCGGCCTGTTCTGGCTGGAGCCGCTGGTGGAAGTGGCGACGGCAGCAGGACGTCATGCCTATGGGCCGGTGACAGCCGCCGATGTGCCCGGCCTGTTCCAGGCCGGCTTCCTCGAAGGACGTGCCCATCCTCTGCATCTCGGACCGACCGAGGAAATACCGGCGCTCAAGAGTCAGCAGCGGCTGACGTTCGCGCGTGTCGGCGTTGTCGATCCGGGCAGTGTCGAGGACTACGTGGCGCACGAAGGATATGCCGGTCTGCGGCGCGCTCTGACCATGGCGCCTGCCGACATCGTGGCGGCTGTGACGCAGTCCGGTCTGAGAGGGCGCGGCGGCGCGGCGTTCCCCACCGGCATCAAGTGGCAGACGGTGCTGGACCAGCCGCCGCAGCAGAAGTACGTGACCTGCAACGCCGACGAGGGCGACTCGGGCACTTTCGCCGATCGGCTGCTGATGGAGGGCGATCCGCTGTCCCTGATCGAGGGAATGACGATCGCCGGACTGGCGACCGGGGCCACCCAGGGCTTTATCTACCTGCGCGTGGAGTATCCGCATGCGCATCGTGCGCTGAACCGTGCGATTGGAGCTGCCTATGCGGCTGGCTATCTCGGGCCCGACATCCTGGGCAGCGGCCGGCACTTCGATCTGGAAGTGCGGCTGGGCGCCGGCGCGTACATCTGCGGCGAAGAGACGTCGATGCTGGAAAGCCTCGAAGGGCGACGCGGCGAAGTACGGGTGCGTCCGCCGCTGCCGGCCGTGAAAGGACTGTTCGGCCAGCCGACCATCGTCAACAACGTGATTTCGCTGGCCTCCGTGCCGGTGATCCTGCAACGCGGCGCGGCGTTCTATCGCGATTTCGGTTCGGGCAAGTCGCGCGGCACGATGCCGCTGCAACTCGCTGGTAACGTCAAGCGCGGCGGGCTGTTCGAGCGCGCCTTCGGTATGACGTTGCGTGAGCTTCTGTACGACTACGGCGGCGGTACGGCCTCCGGTCGGCCGATTCGCGCCATTCAGGTGGGAGGGCCGTTGGGCGCGTACCTTCCCGAGTCGCAGTTCGACACGCCCATCGACTACGAGGCGCTGTCGGGTATCGGCGCGTTGCTGGGTCACGGCGGTGTCGTGGTGTTCGACGACACGGTCGACATGGCCGGCATGGCGCGCTACGCGATGGAATTCTGTGCCAAGGAGTCCTGCGGCAAGTGCACGCCGTGCCGGATCGGCTCGACCCGCGGCGGC
>JBDHQY010000466.1:0-2705 GCA_039807315.1 Steroidobacter sp.
TGCTCGCCACGGGCGTCGCCCTGGCGGCGAATGCACCGGCCACGCCACACGGTGGCAAGGACCGAATGGATCGTCTCGCCCTGCTGCTCGACCTCAGCGAAGGTCAGAAGGGCGACGTGCAAAGAGTGCTGACCGAGCAGATGCAGCAGCGCCAGGAACAGTTCCAGCAGTCGAAGGCCTCCGGAACCCGGCCGTCGCGTGAAGAAATGCGCGCGCAGCACGAACAGATGCAGAAGGAAACCATCGAAAAGCTCCGGCCCATCCTGAGCGAGCAGCAGCTGGCCAAGTTCCAGGCCTTGACCGAGCAGCCGCAGGGCCGGCCGCGGGGCTGGCACCGGGATCGGCCGCAGTCGAAGCAGCCGCAGCAGTAACCGGCCGTCCCCGCTCCTCTCTCCTTGTTGTCACTCCCCTTGAGGGGCGGGGACGAGCCTTCCTGCGCCGCCCAATGGCGGCGCAGTCCTTGCCAGCCGCCGCATCGTCGATGAAAGGACTGGCATCGCTATCGGCTGAAGCCGTCAGCCGCGAGTCGCGCCGACACGACCGCAGCAGCGGTGAGCGCGGCGGCCGCGTTGCGGAAGGCAGGTTGACTCCGTTACCTTGCGCTTGGTCTTGCCATCGCGGGAGCGCCTGATGCGAGTCGCCGGTTTCGTCATCCGATCGTTCGAATCCCTGTCGATCGCCGCCTGCCTGGCGCCACCGCTGTCGGCACCGGCCCCCGAGCCGACCCCACATCGACAGCTCACGCGCGATATTTACCAGGAGCCGTATCGGCCGGTGAAAGCGCTTGCCGGTGGCAAGTAACCGCCTCGTGCCGATGACGACAGGCGCGCAGCGTTCGATCGGACTGAGTGCCGCGCTCGCCCTGGTGGGCTTGTGCGCGATATGGGGCTTTGGCCAGGTCACCATCAAGGTCGGCAACAGCGGCATCTCGCCGTTGTTGCAGGCCGGCCTGCGCTCCAGCGGAGCCGCGATCCTGCTGTTCGCCTGGTGTCGCTGGCACGACATCCGGCTGTTCGAGAAGGACGGCACGGCATGGCCCGGCGTGTTCGCCGGCCTGCTGTTCGCAGCGGAATTCCTGCTGCTCTACTGGGGCTTGCAGTTCACGACCGCCGCACGCAGCGCACTGTTCCTGAACACCTCGCCGTTCGTCGTCGCGCTCGGCGCCCACCTGACCCTGGATCACGATCGGCTGACACCCGCGAAGATCGCCGGGCTCACGGCCGCCTTCACCGGCGTGCTGGTCGCGTTCGGCGAAGGCCTGTCGATGCCCAGCTGGCACGCCGTGATCGGCGATGCGATGACCCTGGCGGCCGCGATCGCCTGGGGTGCGACCACGGTATTGGTGAAGGCAACCAAGCTCGCGCGCATCCGGCCCGAGCGGACGCTGATGTATCAGCTCGTGGTGTCGGCTGTCGCGCTGCTCGCCGCGTCGACATCTATCGGCGAGCCCGGCTTCATCCACGTGACCCCGCTGGTGCTGGCCGCCCTCGTCTACCAGATCGTGGCGATCGCCTTTGCCAGCTACCTGGTATGGTTCTGGTTCATCGCGAACTATCCGGCTTCGCAGGTCGCCTCGTTCGTGTTCCTGACGCCGGTCTTCGGCGTCATCGCCGGCACCACGCTGCTGCACGAGCCGCTCAGCGTGGCACTGCTGGCCGCGCTGGTGCTGATCGCGGCCGGCATCTACATCATCAATCGTCCACAGCCGGTGCCGGCCGGCTAATCATTGCCAGGTCTGCGGCGGCTCCCGTGCCCGTGGAGACGCACCGCTCTGCTCGTCCTCGTCGGATCCTCTGACGCGAGCCATCTGCACCGCTCGAGAAGAATCACACTTCGTCGCGCTGCACGGCAGCCCGGCGCGCGCATCGAATCACATCTTGCACAGCCGTACCGCCGCTTCTTCCAGCGTCGAATCGTTCTTGGCGAAGCAGAAGCGCACGACCGGCAGCCGCGGCGGCGTCTCGTAGAACGCCGATACCGGAATCGAAGCGACGCCGGCCTCGCGCAGTAGCCGCTCGGCGAAGCTCATGTCGTCGTCGCTCGCGATGGCGCTGTAGTCCAGCAGTTGGAAGTAAGTACCGGCGGACGGCGTCCAGGTGAAGCGCGAGCCGCGCAGCTTGTCGAGGAACAGGTTGCGCTTGCGCTCGTAGAAGGTGGCCAGCTCGTTGCTGTGCGACGGCGTCTGCCCCAGGAAATCGGCGATGGCGTACTGCAACGGCGTGGCGATGGCGAAGGTATTGAACTGATGCACGCGGCGAACCTCGCGCGTGAGATCGACGGGCGCGACGGCATAACCCACCCGCCAGCCGGTGGCGTGCATGGTCTTGCCGAAGGAATAGCAGGCGACGCTGCGCTCATAGAGTTCGTCATGCGCAAGCACACTCGCGTGCCGCGCGCCGTCGAAAACCATGTGCTCGTACACTTCGTCCGCAAGCAGCACGGCATCCGTGGGCCGCAGGATATCCGCCAGGGTCTGCAGATCGTGCTGCGTCAGAATCGAGCCGGTGGGGTTGTGCGGCGTGTTGGTCAGGACCAGCCGCAGGCGCGGCGAAACGGCATCGCGGACCCGCTGCCAATCGATGGTGAAGCGCGGCGACAGCAGGGGAATACGGATCGGCCGACCGCCGGCCAGGATCACCGCCGGCGCATAGGAATCGTACGAGGGATCGAACAGGATCACGTCGTCGCCCGGATGCACCAGCGCG
>JBDHQY010000467.1:0-2691 GCA_039807315.1 Steroidobacter sp.
GTGCGACCCGGTCTTCTGGCTGCTATTCGACACGCTGCTGCGCGATGCCTTCAGACACGCCAGCCATAATGTCCGCTACGCGCTGCTGCCACGGGTCGGCGATGGCAACGGCAACGGCAACAGTGATATCGACGCACTGCGCCGCATCGTCCAGGCAAAGGTGGTCAGCGTTCCACCGCCGGACCTGCACCTGAGCCTCGAAGCCAATGTCGACGAGGCCGAGTTCTTTCGCCGCCTGAGTAGCGCGGTGAGCAGCCGGCCGAGTTCGCCGTGGGACTGACGGACATGGCCGACAGCGCTTTCGATGCCGTGACCGCCCACCCGCGGCCGTACCGTGGCCTGCCACCCTTCCGCACGGAAGACCGCCACCTGTTCTTCGGCCGTGGCCCCGAGCTTGCGGCGGTCGAGGCGATGGTGCGGGCCGAGCCGTTCAGCCTCCTGCACGCCTGCTCCGGAGCAGGAAAATCGTCACTGATCAATGCCGGTCTCGTCCCGCGACTCGAAGAACTCGGTCTGTTGTGCGTGGTAGCCCGCCCATTCGACGATCCGGTCGCCGTGCTCAAGGGTGAGACCTTGGCTCGAGTTCTTCCGCCGCCGCACCTCGAAGCCGCGGCTCTGCGCCGCGCGGTGGCGGCCCTGGGACCAAGCGCCAGCGGAGAGCCGATGTCGCTCAAGGGGCTGCGCAGTGCAGTCGACTCAGCGCTGAGTATCACCGACCCGCGTTACCTCGAGGTGCGAGGACCGCTGCGGATCGCGCCAGGGCCCGATGCTCCCTCAGGAGAGATCATGCCGTTCGCGGTGCGCTTCCTGGTCGGCACCGGCCGTCCCGTGCTGTTCGCTCGCCAGATCGAGGCCCTGGCGCGCTTTGCGGGGCTGTCGCCGACTGCAGCCCTGCGCATCGACCCACCAGCGGGGATGCCTTTCGTTGATGCCCTTGCCGATGTGCACCTGCCGCAGATCGTCGAGTTTTTCGAGGACGCACGCATCGCCGAAGCCCATGGAAACATTCGCCAAAACCTGGGCTGCGCCGATGTAGGCCTGCTGAGTTTCTTCGATCGACTCGTCGGCCTTTGGGGGAGTGGATTCGAGGAGTTTTCGCTCGTGCTCATCCTCGACCAGTTCGAGGAGCTGTTCACCCGGTTCGGGCGCGGCGAACGGACCGCCGACGCCTACGAGGGCGCCGCGCGCCCACGCACCGGCCGCGAATCCTACTTCCACGCGCTGCAGGCCATCCTGCCGCGGCCGGTCGGAAGACCATCGTTGCCGCTGCGGGTGATGCTCTCGATGCGCGAAGACCACGTTGCCGCCCTCGACGAGCTGGAGACCCTCACCGGGCCTGTCCCGCTCGCAGCCCGCTACCGGCTGCACCTGCTGGGACGCGAGGCCTGCGAGATGGCGATCAGCCGCCCGGCGCAGATGTTCGGAATCCGTTACGCACCGGATGTGCTCACGCGCCTCGTCGATGAACTGGTATCGGACGAAGGCGAGGTGCTGCCAAGCCACCTTCAGGTCGTGTGCAACCGCCTGGATGCCGAGTTCGGGCCGGACGGCGACCTCGAGGTCGGCGCCCAGCTGCCCGAGTCGCTCGGATGGGTGGAGGGTATCCTCGGCCGCTTCTTCAGCGACTTCCTAGACCATTGCGCCGAGGGCGAAAGCAGTACGGAGTTGCTGCTCGACCGCCTCGAGATGCTGGACCTGCTCGAGCCCATGATCACCCTGGGTGGCCGGCGCAACATCGTCGAACGCAACCTGCTGATCTGCGCGCCATTCCGGCGCCCCAGCCGACGCCGCGCGCTGCTCGAGCGCATGAGCGCGCAACGCCTGGTACGCACCGAGTACCGGCACAACCTCGCGTTCGTCGAAATCACCCACGAGTTCCTGATTCCCTCCGTTCGCGAAGCGCTGCGCACAGCCGAGGGCGGACGGCCCGCGCTGGGCAGCCTGCGTTCCGCCTTCAACCGGCTGGCGAGGATCGAGGCCGGCGGCCCACGCAGCCCGCTGACCGAAATGCCCGACGAGCGCGAATACGATGCATTGTGGGACTACCGCGGGAGGCTCTACATCGAGCCCGAGCCGGGCGCTACGGCCCATGAAGCCGCGCTGGCGCAGCCCTGGGTGGCAGAGGTGATGCTGCGCACCGCCGTCCGCCGCGGCTGCAGCAGTGAACATGTCCGCTTCTGGGCTGCCCGCGTCGATGAGGTGCGCGCGCACGAGGAGGCCGCGCCAGTCGATGCGTTGCGGACGCTTTCTCGATCCGGCGGACTGCTCGGTGCGCTCGAGCTCGAGAGCATCGTGACCACCGCGACAGCGCAGGACCTAGACGAACGCGAGCTGGCGACGCTTGTCCGCAGCGCACTGGCAGACGGCGAGCCGGCGATGGTGCGCAGGATCATCCAGTGGGTTCTGGAGGTTCAGCATGCAGCGGCCTGATGCGGTGAGGGTGATCCTCGACATCGTCGAACAAGGCCTGCGTCACGACGATCGTGCCGTTGTGCGCAATGCAGCGGCGGCGCTCGCGGCGATCGACGAACCGCGCGCGCGTCAAGCCCTCCAGAAGCTCGCGGATGGCGGCGACGACGCCGCAGCGGCTGCGCTGGAGGCTATCGCCGGCGCCGGCGCGGAGAATGTCGCCCGGTGGCTGAGCGCCGAGGGCTCGCAGTCTGAACGCTGGCGTGCCTTGGCCCAGGCGAG
>JBDHQY010000468.1:0-2689 GCA_039807315.1 Steroidobacter sp.
TTGATGACCTCGATCTGCTGCGACACCACCGACTCGATGCTGACGGCGTGATCCTGGCTGAGGCTGGAAACGTCGAGCGCGGCAGCACCGTCCTGCAGCACCTGTACGCGATAGCCGCCCAAGCCGCGGATCACCGGCCGGCTGGCGCTCGGACCGAAATAGGTCGAGCTGACGCCGAGCTCGCCCGCCAGGGTCTCGCCGATGCTGGCGGCGATCTGGCGACGCAGCTCGTCGCCGGCGACGACGCTGGTGGGCTGCGCGACCTCCAGTGGATTCTCATGCAGGGCGGTGGAGGTGACGATGACGGTTTCGACCTTGGATTCCTGGGCGTGCGCGCCGGCGGCGGCAAGCATCGCGACGACGGCGATGCGCAGGCAATGACTGGGACGCATGATGCGGGTTCCTGAAAGCAAAACGGGCAATGCCGGCTGCACGCGGCGCGGCTGCACTTGCACCGCTGACGCGGTGAAGGAACGGAGGCGTGGCTTTCAGTAGACCGGCGGCGCGCGCGGCTGCGTCGAGAACGTCGGGCGACGTGTAATGAAGGTATCGCGCGGATCGAATGTTTCGATCGGCGTGAGGATGGCAAGCGGCAACGAGTGTATGTGGACCGGTGCGGCGCCCAGGCTGCCGAACGCGGCGCAGTAGCCGCAGGCGCCGTGAGCGACGCTGACCATCGTCGCCTCATGGGTATGCGCTGCGTGCGCCACGGAATCCAGCGCAAAAGCCAGCAACAAGCCGGCGAGGGCGACTCGCAGCCAGTGCGGCGGCTTACGGGCTAGCTGAAAGATGCGCATGGGTGCAGCGATTGACGACAGGCGCAGGCTACGGTGGCGCGGCTTGGCTGTAAAGATCAGCTTCCCGCCCAACCGGGCTTGGGCCATAATCCGGCGCCTCGAATCTTCTTGTCGTCGCTACCGCAGTCCGCTACGAGTGCCCAAAGTCCGATTGTGCTGTCGCTTCCGCCCAATGCCCCGCGCCCGCGGCGCCGCATTCGTAATCCCGATCCCCGGTGAAGATTTCCGGCGATAACCTGGCCTCGAGCCTGGCGCGCGGCTTGAGCCCGATCTACCTCGTGTCGGGAGACGAGCCGCTGCTGGTCAACGAGGCGGCCGATGCCGTTCGCGCGCGTGCCCGCGCCGAGGGCTATACGGAACGCGACCTGCATGTGGTCGAGCGCGGCTTCGACTGGAACGCGCTGCTGGCCGACAGCCGCGCAATGTCGCTGTTCGCGCAGCGCAAGATCGTCGAAATCCGCATGACCAATCCGACCCCGGGCGAGCAGGGCGGCAGCGCCATCGTGGAACTGGCGCAGCAGGGCTCGCCCGACAACCTGGTGCTGGTCATCACCGGCAAATTGGACGGCCGTACCCAGAATTCCAAATGGGTGAGCGCCATCGACAAGCAGGGTGTGCTGGTGCAGGTCTGGCCGATCGACCTGGCGCGCCTGCCCAACTGGATCCGCGAACGACTGGCGCGCCACGGGCTGCAGGCCGAGCCGGCGGCGGCCACGCTGCTCGCCGAAAGGGTCGAAGGCAACCTGCTGGCGGCGCATCAGGAAGTGGAGAAGCTCGCGCTGCTGGTGCCGCCGGGGCCGCTCGATACGCAAACCGTGCTCGAAGCCGTGGCCGACAGCGCACGCTTCGATGTGTTGCAACTCGGCGAAGCCGCGATGCGCGGGCAGACAGCCCGGACGCTGCGGATTCTGGAGGGCCTGCGCGGCGAAGGCGTCGAGTCGGTGTTGGCGCTGTGGGCTGTCAACAAGGACCTGCAGTGGTTGGCGCGCGTGCAATACCTGATGCGCAATGGGCAAAGCGCGGATTCCGCGATGAACGCCATATATGTCTGGCGGCCGCGGCAGGCTGCGATGAAGCAGGCGCTGTCGCGTTTGAAACCGGGGGCGGTGCGAGGGCTGTTGCTCGATGCTTCCCGCGTGGATCGCGCGATCAAGGGCGTATTGCGCACGGATCCTTGGGTCGAACTGGAAGCGCTGGTGGCGCGCTTCGCCGGCGTGCGGCTGGCAAGGTCGAGGGCGGCGTGAGCCCGATAGGCATTTTCGGCGGCACATTCGATCCGATTCATTTCGGTCATCTGCGCACCGCCTTCGAGCTGCTGCAGGCGCTGCGGCTCGGCGAGATGCGCTTCATGCCGGCCGGCAATCCGCCGCATCGCGACACCACGGTGGCGAGCGCCGAAGTGCGCCTGGCGATGGTGCGTGCCGCCACCGAAGGTCAGCCCGGCTTCGTGGTCGACGATCGCGAGATCCGCCGCGAGGGGCTTTCCTACTCGGTGGATACGATGCGCACGCTGCGTACCGATTTTCCGGAACGCTCGCTATGTCTGATCGTCGGCATGGATGCGTTCCTGGGCCTGCCCAAGTGGCATCAATGGCGCGAGCTGCTCGACCTGGCGCACCTGGTGGTGGCGCACCGGCCGGGCTGGCGGGCACCGAGCATGGGGCCGCTGGGGGAGCTGCTGGTGGATCGCGGCACCGGCCGCAGCGACGATCTGCATGAAGCGCGTGCCGGCTGCATCTACATCCATGCCGTCACGCAGCTGGAGATTTCTTCGACCGACGTTCGCAAGTCGATCGCAGCGGGGCGCGATCCCCGCTATCTGATGCCCGACGCGGTGCGGGCAATCATCGGGCAAACCGGGTGTTATCGACCCAAGAGGTGAGCATGGCCGC
>JBDHQY010000469.1:0-2685 GCA_039807315.1 Steroidobacter sp.
CTGCGCGCATCGATTTCGCAATTGACCATTTTTTGAAGTTACCGTCTTGTTGCGGGCGCCTTGAGACCATCAGGTCCGGACGCTCCAGGAATTGCACTGACCCTGGCTGTTCACGATGCCGCCGGCAGACAGACTGCGCTGAGCGCTGCTGCTGCCGAAATCCGCAGACTACGCAGCAACGGCGCGGTCTGAAATCCTGTCGGCCATCGTTCCCTGCCCCCCGGCTCTTTAGCTTGCAGGCTACACGGGCCGCTAGGCAAGATTCTTTCGGATATTTCCAAGGCTGTTGCGCAGTACGCATGATGTATGCATGAAGCCCGATGACTGAGCGCAGGCCGTGCGTGCGCGGTGCTCAGGCGCGGAACGGCAACGAAGTGGTCGACTTCACTTCCAGCGCCGCCACGAACGAGTTCACCTCGCGGATGTTGGGCACGCCGGAAAGCTTGTTGAAGTAGAACTTCTCGTACGCCTGCATGTCGCGCACCACCACCCGCAGCAGGAAATCGTAGGCACCCAGCACTACGTGACATTCGAGCACTTCCGGGAAGCTGTGGATCGCTTCGGTGAACTGCGCCAGGCTGGTCTTGTCGTTGCGCAGCACCTTGACCTGCACGAACAGCTGGGTCGAGAGGTCCAGCTTGCGCCGGTCCAGCAGCGCCACGATCCTGGAAATGTAGCCCTCTTCCTTGAGCCGCTGGATGCGGCGCCAGCAGGGCGACTGCGACAGTCCGACCGTGTCGGCGATCTCGGCCGCCGAATGCGAAGCGTCTTCCTGCAGTGCGTGCAGGATCTTCAGATCGATCTTGTCGAGACCTTCCATCGAAATTCCCCTTTGCAGAACTCGGGAATTGACGTCGCTGCGCAACGTCACTTTTCGTAGAGCCCCGGCTGATCTCGAATATTTTCATCGTATGGCGCCCGACGAGCAACGATTATGCGCCGAAACGCCGTTTCGAGCACAGGATTGTTAAGACGATTCGCTCATCGGGCGGGCCGCTCAAACACGGCGCCGAGAAAAGCATGAGCCGCTTTTCAGGCAAAGGATGTCGACAGCCGCGGCGCAAGCTGGCACCCGTGCCATATGGCGGCACCGGATCATTCTGCAGACCGCAACGTTGCATGAAGTGATTGCGGACGTTGCGCCCATGCAGCGGTGCTCGCGGGCCCGGAAAGCGGCACCGCAAGACCAGACCGCCCCACCTCGATTCACTGCACGCCGGTGGCCGCGGGCGGCGCCGTCACTTTCAGGTAGTCGATGGTGTGCTCGTAACGCTCGCGTACGATCTGGACGTGCAGCCACTGCTCACTGTAAGTGACCGAGGCCAGTGCGCGCAGGCGCGAGATCATCCGATTGAACTCGCGCAGCGAATTGAAGCTCAGCGTCGCGATCAGATCGTAGCGGCCCACCGCGCGGGCCATGAACTCCAGACCCGGCTCGGCTCCCAGCAATTCGGTCACCGGCTGCAGGTCGCCGTGCGCGTTGATGCCCACACCGAACAGCAGATCGTCGGTCATGTCCGAGCGTTGCTGGATGGCCCCGATCTGCATCACTCCCGACTCCAGCAACCGCTGCACCCGGTTGCGGCAACCGCTCAGCGACAGCCCGACGTTCTGCGCCAGTTCGGCATAGCTGGCCCGGCCATTCTTCTGCAGCAACCGGATCAGCTCGATGTCGATCTCGTCGAAGATGCGGCTGAACAGCTCGGGCTCCGCCCCCAGGAAGAAGCTGCTGAGGATGCGCTCGTAGAGCAGCACCTGCACCTCGGTCACGCCGCTGAGCGCCCGGATGGCGGAGATCTGCTGCCCCAGCTCGACCATGCTCGGCAACTCGGTCTCCGCGATGATCTGGTAGGGGCCGGCAGCGACCGAGATGAAGGTGAGTGACTCGATGTGCTCCAGCGCCGCCACGACTGGTTGGGTGTCGCCGCTCACCTTGATGGAGATGTGGGCGGAAACCGTCAGGCCCAGCACCCGGGGATGCGGCACGGCAATGACCCGTAGCTGTCCCGACCGGAACAGCGGATTGATGCGGCTGGCCACGTAATCGCGCGCGGTGTCCAGCTCACGGGCTATGTCCGAGTACGATGCTCGTCCGTTGCGTTGCAGGATGGCAATGATCTTTTTGGTCAGCTGATCCATCGAAGCCCGTCCCTCCCTTGTTCTTTGCTCTTGCGGCAGCTCGGCACGGGTAGCCTGCGAGCTGCCGAGCGTTGCTGAACACAGCGTTGGTTCAGGCGCTGCAGAGTACTCGTGCGCGCTATGGTGCGGATTCCGCCAAGTGGCGCATACCCGTGACATGCAAGGATTGTGTGCAACTGGATTTTCCGGCCACTGGAGACGCCAAGCCGGTGCCGCCCATTTCCTGGCAGAACCGCGGAACGTATGTCGAGGTGATTACCGGCCGCCGCTGACAGCGCCCGGTCAATGGTGCTCCTGAGGCGCTCGATCCGAATTCCGCTGTCCGGCCAGACATGGAGTTGCCGCGATGATGCGGCGCTTGCACAGGGATCGCGCGCTCTGCGTGAACGCGTACATCGTTTCTGGGGCGATCAGCCTGGTGCATGTCTAATCGCCTGAATTCCGTGGCTCGCTGCCACATCTGCGGCGCACCGTTCGGAGAAGCAGCGGTAGATCCGCGGGAGCCAGGATGGCGACCCCAAATGTCCTCGCTTTCTTCCTGAGCTT
>JBDHQY010000470.1:0-2682 GCA_039807315.1 Steroidobacter sp.
TCATGTCGTCTCTGTTAAGCCAGGATCAGGCGGCGCGGCGCTGGTCGCGCTCGACGATGCTGTGGCCGTGCTCGATCATGTACTCGAACTCGTGCCGGAAATGCTTCAGGAAGCTCTGTACCGGCCAGGCCGAGGCGTCGCCGAAGGCGCAGATGGTGTGGCCTTCGATCTTGCCGGCCACGTCCAGCAGCATGTCCAGGTCGGTCTTCTGCCCCTGGCCTTCCAGGATGCGCTTGACGGTACGGTTCATCCAGCCGGTGCCTTCGCGGCACGGCGTGCACTGGCCGCACGACTCGGCGCGATAGAAACGCGTGATGCGCTCGAGCGTCTTGACCATACAGGTGGTCTCGTCCATGACGATCAGCGAGCCGGTGCCGAGCGCGGAACCCGCCTTCTTCACCGAGTCGTAGTCGAGATTCGCTTCCATCATGATGTGGCCCGGCACCACCGGCACCGAGACACCGCCGGGAATCACCGCCTTGAGCTGGCGCCCGCCGCGCACGCCGCCGCAAATCTCCAGCAGCTGCTTGAACGAAGTGCCCAGCGGCAACTCGATGTTCTGCGGCTTGTTCACGTGGCCGGAGACCGAAAAGATCATGGTGCCGGCGGAGTTCGGCACACCCAGATCGACGAACCATTTGGCACCCTTGCGCAGAATGGTCGGCACCGAGGCATAGCTCTGGGTGTTGTTGATGGTGGTGGGCTTGCCGTACAGGCCGAAGTTGGCAGGGAACGGCGGCTTGAAGCGCGGCCGGCCCTGCTTGCCTTCCAGCGATTCGAGCAGCGCGGTTTCCTCGCCGCAGATGTACGCACCCGCGCCTACATAGGCGTACAGGTCGAAATCGATACCGGAGCCCAGCACGTTCTTGCCGAGCAGGCCGGCCGCATACGCTTCCTTCAGCGCCGCTTCGAAACGCGGCACCGGCTCGTCGAGAAACTCGCCGCGGATGTAGTTGTAGCCGACCGTGGCGCCCATGGCGTAACCGCCGATGGCCATGCCTTCGATCAGCGCATGAGGGTTGTAGCGCAGGATGTCGCGGTCGTGACAGGTGCCCGGTTCGCTCTCGTCCGAGTTGCACACTGCGTATTTCTGGCCCGGTGCATTGCGCGGCATGAAGCTCCACTTCATGCCGGTCGGGAAGCCCGCTCCGCCGCGGCCGCGCAGGCCGGAAGCTTTGACTTCCTCGATGATCTGCTCGCGCGGCGTCTTCTCGCGCAGGATGCGCTCCCACGCTTCATAGCCGCCGATGCTGCGATAGGTCGCCAGCTCCCAGGACCGCTCCTTGCCGAGCGGTTCGAAGCACACCAGATTCTGCTGATACTGAGCGCTCATCTTGAACTACTTGTGGCGATCCAGAATCTCGTCGACCTTCTCCGGCGTGAGATTCTCGTAATAGACGTGGTCGACCATCATCATCGGCGCGTTGTTGCAGGCGGCCAGACATTCTTCCTCCTTCTTCAGGAAGAAGCGGCCGTCCACCGTGCTCTCACCCACCTTGATGCCCAGACGCTTCTCGACGTGCGCCAGGATCTCATCGCCGCCGCACAGCATGCAGGAGATGTTGGTGCACACCGAGATGTGATGCCGGCCGACCGGCTTGGTCTCGAACATGGAGTAGAAGGTCGCGACCTCGTACACCTGGACCGGCGGCAGCCCCAGATATTCGGCCACTGCGTCCATCGATTCGTTGGTCAGATAGCCGCCGTTCTCGTGCTGCACGGTGCGCAACGCGGCGAGCACCGCCGAGCGCTTGCGATCCGGCGGAAACTTCGTGAGCCACTGATCGATCTCGTGCTTGGCGTGCTCGGAGAGCCCGCGCTGGCCGGCGTGGCTGGTATGGGTGGTGTCGCTCACCGGTCGATTTCCCCGAAGACGATGTCCTGCGTGCCGATCACCGCCACCACGTCCGCCAGCAGATGGCCCTTGACCATCTCCTCAAGCGAGGCGAGATGCGGGAAGCCGGGCGCGCGGCACTTGAGGCGATAGGGTTTGTTGGCGCCGTCCGAGACCAGGTAGATGCCGAACTCGCCCTTGGGCGCTTCAACCGCGGCGTAAGTTTCGCCGGCCGGCGCGCAATAGCCTTCGGTGAACAGCTTGAAATGATGGATCAGCGATTCCATGTCGCCCTTCATGATCTCGCGCGCGGGCGGCGCGATCTTGTGATCGGACGTCATGACGGGCCCCGGATTCTGCTTCAGCCACTCCACGCACTGACGGACGATGCGGTTGGACTGGCGCATCTCTTCCACGCGCACCAGATAACGGTCGTAGCAATCGCCGTTGACGCCGACCGGGATGTCGAAATCCATCCGGTCGTACACTTCGTACGGCTGCTTCTTGCGCAGATCCCAGGCGATGCCCGAACCGCGAATCATCGGCCCGGTGTAACCCAGCTGCAGCGCGCGCTCCGGCGAAATGACGCCGATATTCACGGTACGCTGCTTCCAGATGCGGTTGTCGGTCAGCAGCGCCTCGTACTCGTCGATGCAGGCCGGAAAGCGCTCGGTGAAGTTCTGGATGAAATCCAGCAGGCTGCCGCTGCGGTTCTCGTTCAGCCGGTCGACTTCCTTCTGCGAGCGCCACTTCGAAGGCTGATAGCGCGGCAGCGATTCCGGTAGATCGCGATACACGCCGCCCGGACGATAGTAGGTGGCGTGCATGCGCGTGCCCGAGACCGCCTC
>JBDHQY010000471.1:0-2681 GCA_039807315.1 Steroidobacter sp.
CCAGCGCCAGGCCTATCGGATCGGTGATCTTGTGGCAGCCGGCGCAGACCGGATTCGATGCGTGCACACCGAGCCGCTCGCGCGCGGTGCGCAGCTTGTCGCCCGTATCGTCGAGCAGCGAAAAATCGACGTTGGGCGGCGGCGGCGGCACGATCTGGCACAGGAACAGTTCGCGCAATGCCTTGCCCCGCAGCGTGGCTGAGCTGCGCGCAGGATGGGCATGCGAAGCCAGGAAGCTGACCTGCGACAGCAGGCCGGCGCGCGGACTGTTCTCGGGGAATTCATAGGGCACCCAGCCGTCCACACCCGACACGCCGTAGGCCACGGCCAGATTCATCGACATGAACGTCTTGCGCGTCGTGAACAGATCACGATAGTCCTTTCTTTCGACGATCAGATGATCCACGACGGTGCGTAATGTCTGCTCGCGCGCATCCGCCAGCGTGGCGCCGGTGATCGACGGATAGGCCATCGCATCTTTGGAAATGCTGTCGAACAGGGAAAAGCCCATGAAATCGTCGAAGAACGAACGCACGCCATCCACGTAACGCGAGCTGGCGATCATCCGGTCGACTTCACGCTCCAGACCCTTGCGGGTATGCAGCTGCCCGTTCTCGGCAGCCTGCAGCAGCTGGTCGTCGGGCGCGGCATTCCACAGGAAGAAGCTCAGGCGGGAGGCCAGCGAATAGGCCGTCAGCCGCTGTTGCCCGGGATTCTCGGGATCGGATTCCGCAATATCCACGATGAACAGCGCCTGCGGACTGACCAGCATCCGTTCCAGAACGATGGTGAGTCCCGCGTAGAAGTCCTGCAACTGGTTGGCGGCCACCGCGGCCATTTCGACCATCGGCGCCAGTTCGGCATCCTGCAGGGCGCGCCGATACCACAGCCGCCCGATCCCCTTGAGGAATTGCGCCGCACACGCATTGTCCGCGGCATTCGCCGCGGCTGGCTGACACGGTATCAAGTAATCGCGATGCTCCTCGTCGACCACCTTTGCAGCGATGACCGCGGCGGCCTGCTGGAACTGCTGGAGCTGGTCCGAGGTGACCCCGATGGAGGCTGCGCCAACGGCCAACAATCCATCGGTCCTGGGGAGCGGGGGAATCGGCGCAACCACGCTCGCGCTGATATCGCTGCCGAAAATCTGCGCCACCGTGAGCGAAAATTGCTCCGCCGACATCAACCGCACGCGCGAAGGAGAGCTGCTGTTCTCGGGCTCCCCCTTACCGCCGGCACAGCCGGCCAGCAAGGCGATGGACAGCAGCGCGCAAGCCGCAGCACCGACGAGGGACGCGGACGTTCGGCATCGCATGAAACGCGATGCCCTGCCGTCGGCAGCACTTTGGGCATCGCCTCGAATACTCGAAGCCTTGTCTGTTCTCGCTACCACCACGACACCCCCGCTAGACTTGCTGCAAGTCTTCGAATCCGCAATTCATCATCGGCGGGTGCGCCGTTCGCACAGCCGCCCCGAGCATACTAACTTCCGTCTCTCCCGACCTCGAGCGAATCCCCGGTGCGGACGGATCCGCTCCCCGCGCCGCAAGCCAGCCCCGCGATCGCATCTCGACCCCACTTCGGCCATACGCACCGGCCGTGCGAATCGATGGAGCCGAGTTGGTCGGAACGGTATTGCGCCGGGCCCGTCCGGCCCGCAGGAACGATCACCGGATCCTTGTTGGCAAGGTCATTGGTGTTCGGGAACATCTCCACCTGAGTACCGACCGTCGCATCGAAATTCATGCGGTAGCTCAGCGGCAAGTCGAAACCAGTCGCGCTCGCCAGGCGCCGGCAGCAAGCAAGGATGCGGCTTGGAATCGACCATGAGCCCCTGCAGTTTTTTCTATAACCCCTGAATTTATTATCAGTACATTGCCATATTGGGCAAATTACTCGGCATATATGCAGGCTTATAGGCCCATGAAAAATAAATTACAACAATCAAGCTCGACCCGGGAGGCGTCGGCCGACGGCCGGGCCAGGCGCATCCCGACACCCTCCGGCCGGCCGCTCCCCTATCGACTCCGTTATGTTCTCCTACGTCAGCCAAGCGCGCGCTGCCGCCAATGAGCGCTCGCATGAATTTGCATAAAGCGACGAAATGACAGCGCACGACGGATTGCGTCGGGAACCAGAGAACCCGCGGGCAGCTCCAGGCTCCGGGCCGGAAATCGCAGAAGACGCCGGCACTTTACAAGCCCGGCAACTTAGTGCTTCTTGCTGCACCGCCATGAGCAAACAACTCGACCTCGCCACCCGCACGCTGGTGAACCGTTTCCGCCGGCAACGTCCCCTGCGCGGCGGTTCCTTGATCATCACCATTTTCGGCGACGCCGTGGCGCCGCGCGGCGGCACGGTGACGCTGGGGAGCCTGATTGCGCTGGTGCAACCTTTCGGACTGACGGAACGACTGGTGCGCACCTCCGTTGCGCGGCTGGCGAACGAGGACTGGCTGATGGCCCGTCGCGAAGGGCGCCTGAGCGAGTACCAGCTATCGGCGCACGGTCGCAGCAGCTTCGCCGATGCCACCCGCCGCATCTATGCGGCGGCCCCCTCGTCCTGGAATGGCTCCTGGACGCTGGTGCTGCTGCCGCCGGCGAAAGCGGCCGTGCGGGACCGGCTGCGCAAGGAACTGGAATGGCTCGGCTTCGGCCAGCCCACTCCCGGCGTATTCGCGC
>JBDHQY010000472.1:0-2678 GCA_039807315.1 Steroidobacter sp.
AGGTTGACACGGTAGGTGCGCTCCAGATCAGTGGTCGCGAACAGATGCGCCATCAGCTGATCGATGTCGACGCGATTCGAGCGCGGCACGATCACGATGCGCGTCGGATGCTCGTGATCGGACTCGTCGCGGATGTCCTCGACCATCGGCAGCTTCTTCGCCTGCATCTGCGTAGCGATCTGCTCCTGGATGCGGCTGCCGGACACCTGGTACGGCAACTGCGTGATGACGATCTCGCCGTCTTCGATCTCGTACACGGCGCGGGCACGGATCGAGCCGGTGCCGTTCTGGTAGATCTGCTTGATCTCGGCGCGCGAGGAGATGATCTCGGCGCCGGTCGGGAAGTCCGGGCCTTTCACGTGCTTGCACAGGTCGCTCAGCGTCGTCTCCGGCTCTTCGAGCAGGCGTACACACGCCGTCACGACTTCGCGCAGGTTGTGCGGCGGCACGTCGGTGGCCATGCCGACGGCAATGCCGGTCGCACCGTTCAGCAGCACATTCGGCACGCGCGCCGGCAACAGCGTGGGCTCTTCGAGCGTACCGTCGAAGTTCGGCGCCCAATCGGCCGTTCCCTGTCCGAGCTCGGACAGCAGCAGCGAGGAATAACGAGTCAGGCGCGACTCGGTGTAACGCATTGCGGCGAACGACTTGGGATCGTCGGGCGAGCCGAAGTTGCCCTGGCCGTCCACCAGCGGATAGCGATACGAGAACGGCTGCGCCATCAGCACCATGGCCTCATACGCAGCGGAATCGCCGTGCGGATGGAATTTTCCGATGACGTCGCCGATGGTGCGGGCGGACTTCTTGTGCTTCGAGGCGGCGCTCAGCCCCAGTTCGCTCATCGCGTAGACGATGCGGCGCTGCACGGGCTTGAGGCCATCGCCGATGTGCGGCAGCGCGCGATCCAGGATCACGTACATCGAGTAATCGAGGTACGCCTTCTCGGTGAAGGTGCGCAGGGCTTGGCGTTCGATGCCTTCGAAGTTCAGAGGGGGTTGCGTGGGCACGGCAGTTCCGTTCGTTTCGTTCGTCTAGTCGTTTCAGTCAGTCTTTCAGAGGCTTTGGTGGCTAGCGAGGTGATGGGCAGGGGCGGTCCCGAAAACAGAGCCCAGCCGGGTCGCCGCGGCCGACGAAGTTCCTTCTTTCAAATGCGCACGGCACATTCAATGCGACTAAAGAGTGCCAATAGACGCTACACAACCTCGGCGAGGTTGCCTTTGGTCTCCAGCCACTCGCGTCGATCCGCGGCGCGCTTCTTCGCCAGCAGCATGTCGAGCATCTGATCGGCCTCGTCCTTGGCGTCGACCGTGAGCTGCACCAGTCGGCGCGTTTCCGGCGCCATGGTGGTTTCACGTAGCTGCAGCGCGTTCATTTCACCCAAGCCCTTGAAGCGCGTAACCGTCGGCTTGGCACGGGGATTCTCGGCAGCGATGCGATCAATGATGCCGGCACGCTCGGCGTCGTCGAGCGCGTAGTAAACCTGTTTGCCCACGTCGACGCGATACAGCGGCGGCATGGCGACGTAGACATGACCCGCCAGCACCAGCGGCCGGAAATGCCGCAGGAATAACGCGCACAGCAGCGTGGCGATATGCAGGCCGTCGGAATCGGCATCCGCGAGGATGCAGATTTTGTGATAGCGCAGGTTGTCGAGCTTGTCCGAGCCCGGATCGACTCCCAGCGCGATGGCGATGTGATGGACTTCCTGCGACTGCAGGACTTCGCCGGCATCGACTTCCCAGGTGTTGAGGATCTTGCCGCGCAACGGCATCACGGCCTGGAATTCGCGATCGCGCGCCTGCTTGGCGGAGCCGCCGGCCGAGTCACCTTCGACCAGGAACAATTCCGAGCGCTCCGGATCCTGCGCGGTGCAGTCGGCCAGTTTGCCGGGCAGCGCCGGGCCGCTGGCGATGCGCTTGCGCGTGACCAGCTTCGAGGCCTTGAGTCGCGCCTGCGCGCCGGCGATGGCGAGCTGCGCGATCTTCTCGCCGGACTCCGGATGCTGGTTGAGCCAGAGACCGAATTGATCCTTGACGACACCGGAAACGAATGCGGCGGATTCGCGCGATGACAGACGCTCCTTGGTCTGGCCTGCAAACTGCGGCTCCTTCATCTTGGTCGACAGCACGTAGCTGACGCCGTCCCAGATGTCTTCGGGCGCGAGCTTGAGGCCCTTCGGCAGCAGACTGCGGAACTCGCAGAATTCGCGGATCGCATCGGTGAGGCCGAGCCGCAGGCCGTTGACGTGCGTGCCGCCCTGCGCGGTCGGGATCAGGTTGACGTAGCTTTCCTCGACCCGCGTACCGTCATCGATGCGCCATGCCACCGCCCATTCGGCGGCTTCCTGTGCGCCGCTGATGCTGCCGGCGAACATTTCCGGCGGCAGCCATTCGCCCTGCCCCAGTGCTTCGCGCAGGTATTCATTGACGCCGCCGGTGTAGAGCCATTCTTCCTTTTCGCCCGTCGCCTCGACCTCGAGCGTGACCCGCAGACCGGGACACAGCACTGCCTTGGCGCGCAGCACATGCTTGAGCTTGGATACCGAGAACGTGGCGGCCTCGAAGAACTGCGGATCGGGCCAGAAGCGCACCGTGGTGCCGGTGTTGTTCTTGCCGACTTCGTCGACCACCTGCAGCCGGCTGCGGACTTTGCCGTCCTTGAAACCGATGTTGTATTCC
>JBDHQY010000473.1:0-2675 GCA_039807315.1 Steroidobacter sp.
GCAGCGAAGGGGCCAAGCGTCCGCTGTTCCAGGTGGCTGACGGTAGCGAGGGTGCCAAGCGTCCGTTGCTGCAGCTGGCCGATGGCAGTGAAGGGGCCAAGCGCCCGCTGTTCCAGCTGGCCGATGGCAGCGAAGGGGCCAAGCGTCCGCTGTTCCAGCTGGCTGATGGCAGCGAAGGGGCCAAGCGTCCGCTGTTCCAGCTGGCTGACGGTAGCGAAGGCGCCAAGCGTCCGCTGTCCGCCTGATTTCGCGAATTGTTGAAGGAGAGATCCATGAAAACTCGAATCGCCATTGGCGTCGCCCTGCTGCTGACCCTCGGAAGCGCCGTTGCGGGCTCCTTGATCTACGGCCAGGGCCGTTCCACGGCGTCGGTCGAAACGCTGGCCCCGGCGGCGCAGCCGCAGCAGGTCACGCCGGAAGTGATCGCAATATGGAATGCGACGGCTTCTTCAGCGGACTATGCCGCTCCGCGAATTCCGATCTGAGGGCAAACCGAGCATCACCCTGATCGATGTCAGTCGATGCGGCCGGATTCATCCGGCCGCATCGTTTCTCGAAATCCCGCCACTCTCATGTCGGCACATGCCGACAGCGCGCCGAAATGTGCGCACAGTCACACGGCGTCGCCCGTTTGCAACGTTCGCATCACACTCGGTTCGTTGACATATTTGCGCGCGCTATAGCACCCTAACCAGGTTATCGGGAGCAGCGCAGCAAGGTGCGCCGTTCTCGCGAAAGGCAAACTCACCGAAAGGTGAGGACGCAAAGCCACCGGTCTACGGGGACTTTCCTAGGACAGCGGGGTTGCCAGCGTTCCGGTCCGTCGCGAAAGAGCGACGCGCAACCGGACCGGCTGTCCCCATTCCAGCGAAGTTGAGCCTCGAGATCGTCAGCGGCCGCGCGTCGTGCAAGGCTGCAAGGTCGTTTACCCAGACAGGCGCGTACTTCGTTCGATGCTGCATCACATCCCGGCCCGCCGTTTCTTTCTTGCGCAGCTCCTGGCGCTGTGGGCGCTGGTGCCTGCATCGAGTTCGGCCGCTGCCGCGCTGGTCGGTCAACCCGCGCCGGATTTCACGCTGCGCTCGTTGGCCGGCGAGAACCTGCGGCTGTCGGAGCATCTGGGTGAAGTGGTCATCATCAATTTCTGGGCGAGCTGGTGCGGGCCCTGCCGTCAGGAGATGCCGCTGCTCGACCAGCTTCACAGCAAGTATCGGCTCGCCGGTCTGACGCTGCTCAGCATCAACCTCGACGAAGACGCCGAGCGCGCTGCCGAGATGGCGCAGGCGCTGAAGGTTTCCTATCCGGTGCTGCTGGACGCGCGCAAGCAGGTCAGCCGCGCATATCAGGTCGGCGCGATGCCGCTGACGATACTGGTGGACCGTGAAGGTGTGGTGCGTTACGTCGCCGAGAGCTACAAGCCCGGCTACGAGAAGCGCTATGCCGAGCAGCTGCGCGAGCTTCTGAACGAATGAAGTCCGCCGCCAAGGAATTTGTACGCATGAACCGAGTACGCAACATGTTTCGCCGATCCTGCCTGCTGCTTCTGGTACTGCTGTCCGCTGCGGCGGTCCACGCGCAGGAGAATGCGGCGACCACGGCAGCGGCCGGCGACTTCAAGAGCCTGGATCAGGAAGTGCAGTCGCTCAAGAAGGAGGTACTCGATCTGAACCGCGAGCTGTTCGTGCTGGAGGAGGAACTGCTGTTCCCCGCCAACACGCAGGTGGCCGTGTTCGTGTCCATGGACGTCGGCGAATTCTTCGCCGTGAGCTCGGTGACGCTCAAGCTCGACAACAAGGAAGTGGCCAACTACCTCTATACCGAGCGCGAGGCGCAGGCCCTGCTCAAGGGCGGAGTGCATCGTCTGTTCGTCGGCAATCTCAAGGCGGGCGATCACGAGCTGATCGCGTTGTTCACCGGACAAGGTCCGCACGCGCGCGACTATCGCCGTGGCGCGACGATCCGCGTCAACAAGGGCGTTGGCGCGAAATACGTGGAGCTGAAAATCAGCGATCGCGCCGCCAAGGCCCAGCCTGAGTTCGTGGTGAAGGAATGGGAATGAGACGCTGCGACGGGCCAACGGTCGGTCTGACGCAGCGCTGATCCGCAGATGCTGTCCACTCGATTCATGAAGGTCGCGTTGGTGCTGCTCGCAGTCGGCGCCGCGGCGTCTGCGTCCGCGGCCGAGCCGCCGCCGGCGCAGGGGCCCCTGATCGGTACGCCGCAGGTGGTGAAGGACCTGCACTGGGGCGATGTGCTGTTCTACTTCTATCAGGGCGACTATCTGCAGGCGCTCACCCGGCTGGGCGCTGCGCAGGAGCTCGATCGCATCGATCACCACGGTGTCGAAGCCGAGCTGCTCAAGGGCGGGCTGTACCTGTCGCTGGGCCAGCACGAGGAGGCCGGGCGCATCTTCAAGGCGCTGCTCAACGACAACGTGCCGCTGGATGTGCGCAATCGCGCCTGGTTCTATCTGGCGAAGGTCTGGTATCAGCGCGATTACCTGCAGGATGCGGCCAACGCGTTGCATTCGATTCGCGGCGCCTTGCCGGGAGATCTCGAGCCGCAGCGCCATCTGCTCGAAGCGCAGGTGCTGATGTATCTGGATCGCTACGACGAGGCCATCGCCGCACTGCAGCGCTGGCAGCCGGTCGGCAATCGTGCCGATATCTGGTCAT
>JBDHQY010000474.1:0-2673 GCA_039807315.1 Steroidobacter sp.
GACGTTCTTCTTGCGCAGCGTCTTGAGCCACTGGCGGATACGCGCGGCAAACACCGGGTCATCGAGGAACAGCCACGCTTCATCGAGGATCAGCAGCGTGGGCGCCCCGTCGAAGCGTTCGTCGAAGCGCGCAAAGAGGTAATGCAGCACGGCCATGACGGCGGCCTTGCTGTGCATCAGCTCCTCCATCTCGAAGCACTGCACGTCGGCCATGCCGAGGCGGTCATGGTCGGCGTCCAGCAGCTTGCCGTGGGCGCCACCCAGCACATAGGGCGACAGCGCCTGCCGCAGCGCGTTGGACTGCAAGAGGACGGAAAGCCCGGTCATGGTGCGCTGCTCCACCGGCGCACCGGCCAGGCTTCCCAGCGCCGACCAGATGGCCGCCTTCTCGTCGGGGCCGACCGCCACGCCTTCGTGCAGCAAGCGGCCTTCGATCCATTCGGCGGCCCAGGTGCGGTAGCCCTCGCGGTCGATGCGTGCGAATGGCTGGAAAGCGATTTCGCCATCCGTTCCCAGGTCGTAGTGCTCGCCGCCCAACCCGAGAACCGTGGCGCGCATCGAGCGGCCCATGTCGAACGCGAAGATGCGCGAGCCGCGATAGCGGCGGAACTGCATCGCCAGCGTGGCGAGCAAGACCGACTTGCCCATGCCAGTCGGACCCGCGACCAGCGTGTGGCCCACGTCGCCGATGTGCGTGACCAAGCGAAAAGGCGTCGCGCCATCGGTGCGTGTGACGATCAGCGGCGGGCCGTCGAGATGGTCGTTCTTCTCTGGCCCGGCCCAGACCGCCGACACCGGCATCATGTGCGCCAGGTTCAGCGTTGAGACGATGGGCTGGCGCACGTTCGCATAGGCGTTGCCGGGGATCGACGACAGCCAGGCATCCACGGCGTTGAGCGTTTCGGGAATGGTGACGAAGCCCCGGCCCTGGATAACGCGCTCCACCATGCGCAGCTTCTCGTCTGCGACGGCGGCGTCCTCGTCCATGACGGTGACGGTCGCCGTCAGATAGCCGAAGGCGACTTGATCGCTGCCCAGCTCCTGCAAGGCAGCGTCGGCATCGGCGGCCTTGTTGTTGGCGTCGGTATCGACCAGCGGGCTTTCCTGCTGGAAGATCGTTTCGCGCAGCAGCGCGATGACGTTCTTGCGCTTGGCAAACCACTGGCGGCGCAGGCGGGACAGTTCTTTTTCCGCTTCGGCTTTGTCGAGGCAGAGAAAGCGCGTACTCCAGCGGTAGGCAAAGCCGAGGCGGTTGAGGTCGTCCAGAATCCCCGGCCAGGTCGAGGTCGGGAAGCCCCGCACCGACACCACGCGCAGGTGCTGGTCGCCCAGCATGGGTGCCAGGCCACCGACCAGCGGCGAGTCGGTCAGCAGCGCGTCGATGTGGAACGGCACTTCAGGCACGCCGACGCGATAGCGCCGCGTCGAGATGGTCGCGTGCAGGTAGGTCAGCGTCTGCGCGTCATCGAGCCAGTCAATTTCCGGCATCACGCCGTCGAGCAGGTCAAAGACGCGATCCGTTTCCGCGACGAAGGCTTGCAGCCGCTCGCGCCAGTCCACGCCATTCGTGGGCGTGTTCTCGTAGAGCATCCTGGCTGCGCGGGCGCGGGATTCTTCCGGCGGCAGGTAAAGCAGCGTCAGGTGATAGCCACTCTCGAAGTGATTGCCCGAGTCCTCGAAGGTGGCGCGGCGTTCCTCGTCCACGAGCCACGACAGCGGCTCTGGAAACTCCGAGTGCGGATAGTCGGCAGCGGGACGGCGCTCGGCTTCAATGAACAGCGCCCAGCCCGATCCCATGCGGCGCAGCGCGTTGTTCAACCGCGCCGACGTGGCGATCAGCTCGCCTTGCGTCGCGCTGTCGAGGTCAGGCCCGCGAAACCGGGCCGTGCGCTGGAAACTGCCGTCCTTGTTCAAGACGACGCCCGGCGCGACCAGCCCGGCCCAGGGCAGCCAGTCGGCAAGCAAGGCCGGCCGCTGGCGGTATTCGGCGAGGTTCAGCATCGCGGCGTCCTCCCCTCACACGTCCAGCAGCGGGCGGTGCCTGATGTGCCGGGCGAACACGGCCATGAACTGCGGATCGACGCGCGCACCCCACACCGCCAGCGAATGGCCGACGATCCAGAACACCACGCCGGGAATCCACAGTTGCAGGCCCAGGCCGACAGCGGCGGCCAGCGTGCCGTTGGCGATCGCCACGGTTCGCGGCGCACCGCCCAGCAGAATCGGCTCGGTCAGCGAGCGATGCAGCGGTACCTCGAAGCCGTCCGCGAAGGTGTCGGGGGCACTCATACGACGGCCCCGCCGGAGAAGCTGAAGAACGACAGGAAGAAGCTCGAAGCCGCGAAGGCGATGGACAGACCGAAGACGATCTGGATCAGCTTGCGGAATCCGCCGGACGTGTCGCCGAAGGCGAGCGCGAGGCCCGTGGCGATGATGATGATGACCGCGACGATGCGCGCCACCGGCCCTTGAATCGACTCCAAGATCGACTGCAAGGGGCCTTCCCACGGCATCGAGGAACCGGCGGCCTGCGCGGTTCCGGCCAGGAACAGCAGCAGCGCGGCCAGCAGCAGCCCTTGCCCCGCAGGGCGGGCCAGGCAGCGCAGCCGCGCAAGACGCAAAGCCGGATTTGCAGAAAAACGGAAAGCAGGAATGGTCATCTGCGTCATGGCA
>JBDHQY010000475.1:0-2670 GCA_039807315.1 Steroidobacter sp.
CTCAACGCCGCTGGGGTCCTGCATCGGAATCTGCGCCAGCGCCGTGAACGCGCTCTTGTGCTGCGGCCGCCAGGCCCAGATCCAGATGCCGATGAACACCAGCATCAACATGACGATGACCGCGCCGATGAAATGTCCCCACGCCGGACTCATGGCTCACCTGCCGTTGCAGCTTCTGTTTCCGCCGCAGTAGGGACGTTGCGTACGCCCAGCCCCTGCAGGTAGGCGACGATCGCATCGAGCTCGCTCTTGCCCTCGACGGCGTCCGGCGCCGCGGCGATTTCCTCATCGGTGTACGGATCGCCCAGCCGCCGCAACGTGCGCATGCGCGCTTGGATGTCGTCGCCGTCGACCTGGGCCTTGGCGAGCCAGGCATAGGCGGGCATGTTCGATTCGGGAACGAGCTGGCGCGGATCGAGCAGATGCAGGCGCTGCCAGTCGTCGGAATATTTGCCGCCGACGCGCGCCAGGTCCGGACCGGTGCGCTTGGAGCCCCATTGGAACGGACGGTCGTACACCGACTCGCTGGCATCCGAATAATCGCCATAGCGCTGCGTCTCGAAGCGCAGCGTGCGCACCATCTGCGAGTGGCACAGGTAGCAGCCTTCGCGCACGTAGATGTCCTTGCCCGCCAGCCGCAGCGCATCGTACGGCTTGACCCCCGCAGGCGGCTCGACCGAATGCGCCTTCATGAACAGCGGCGTGATCTCGGCCAGGCCGCCGAGCGAGACCATGATGGCGATCATGATGCCGAGCAGGCCGGCGTGCTTCTCGATCGCCTCGAGATACTTGTAGCGCGAGCGCATGAGCTTAACCTCGGGCCGGCAGCGGCGCCGGGACCTGGTGCGGGACGGGTTCCGGGATCGGCACCGGAATCGGCTTGATCAGATCGGCGCGCGCGTCGGCGGCGGTGTGCCAGAGATTCCAGGCCATCACCACCATGCCGCTGAGCACCAGCACGCCGCCCAGCCAGCGGATCAGATAGAACGGCTTGATCGCGATCAGGCTGGCCAGGAAGCTGTAGGTGAGCGAGCCGTCCGGATTGGTGGCGCGCCACATCAGCCCCTCGGTGATGCCGGCGGCCCACATCGCGATCACGTAGAGCAGCAGGCCGGCGGTGTGCAGCCAGAAATGCAGCTCCATGGCGCGATGCGAGTACATGGCGGGCTGACCGAGCGCGCGCGGCGCCATCGCGTAGAGCGAGCCGATGGTGATCATGGCCACCCAGCCGATCGAGCCGGAGTGCACGTGCGCCACGGTCCAGTCGGTGTAGTGCGAGAGCGAGTTGGCCGACTTGATGGCCAGCATCGAGCCTTCGAAGGTCGAGGCGGCATAGAACACCAGCGCCACCACCATGAACTTCACCGCCGGGTCGGTGCGCAGCTTGTCCCACGAGCCGTTGAAGGTCATGAGCCCGTTGGCCGCCGAGCCCAGGCTCGGCATCAGCAGCACCAGCGAGAACGCCATGCCGACCGACTGCACCCAGTCGGGCAGCGCGCTGTACAGCAGGTGGTGCGAGCCGGCCCACATGTACACCGAGATCAGCGCCCAGAAATTGACGATGGAGAAGCGGTAGCTCCACAGCGGCTGCTGCGCCTGGCGCGGCACGAAGTAGTACATCATTCCCAGGAAGCCGGCGGTCAGGAAGAAGGCCACCGCGTTGTGGCCGTACCACCATTGCACCATGGCATCGACCACGCCGGAGTAGATCGGATAGGACTTGGTGAGCGACACCGGCAGCGCCAGGTTGTTGACGATGTGCAGCAGCCCCACGGCGATGATGAAGGCGCCGTAGTACCAGTTCGCGACATAGATGTGGCGGATGCGCCGGCGCGCCAGCGTGCCGAAGAACACCACGCCGAACGAGACCCAGACCACGGCGATGATCAGGTCGATGAACCATTCCGGCTCGGCGTATTCCTTGCTCTGGGTGATGCCGAACGGCATGGTCGCCATCGCCAGGAACAGCGCCAGCTGCCAGCCCCAGAAGGTGAAGTTGGCGAGCCGCGGGAAGGCCAGCCGGGTATGGCCGGTGCGCTGGACCACGTAGTAGCAGGTGCCCATCAGCGCCGAGCCGCCGAAGGCGAAGATCACGCCGAAGGTGTGATTGGCGCGGATGCGGCTGAAAGTGAGCCAGGAGGTCTCGAAGTTCAGCGCCGGCCACGCCAGCTGCGCGGCGGCCAGCACGCCGATCGACATGCCGATGATGCCCCAGACCGCGGCGGCGAGCAGGAACAGACGGACAATGTGGTCATTGTACTTTTCGATGTTCGGCATAGGGATTGAGGGGCACTCGCGCGCGCTGGGACGCTTCTTTTGCAGCGCGGCAAAGGTACACGGCAAGGCCCATGCGCGCCATTAAGGGGTGCCCGAGAGCCGATGCGAGATTGCCCGGAGAGCGGCGGGCTTGACCGGAGCCGCTGCTGCGGCCGGCAGCGGGCTCCGGCGGGGATGCCGCAGGGCCCGCTTCAGTTCTGCCCGTTGAGCGTCAGGTGCATGCGCACCAGGTGGGCCACCGAGCGCGCGCCCATCTTTTCCATGACGTTGGCGCGATGGATTTCCACGGTGCGCTCGCTCAGGTTCAGGTCGATGGCGATCACCTTGTTGGCCTTGCCGTCGACGATGAGCGTCAGCACCTCACGCTCGCGCGGTGTGAGCGATTCTTCGCGC